>JAKAPN010000164.1 GCA_021822995.1 archaeon | reverse complement strand
TCCGATCTGCCGAGCTTCCCAACCTTCATGGAGCGGTAGGTTGCCCTGACCACGTCCAGGAGGACGTTGCCTGCGTTGGCGCCGTCGGATGACCTGAGATAGACATCGATCGAAACCCCGCTGTCGAGGAAAGAGCTCCCTTCGAACCAGAAGTAGCTCGTCCTGTCATTGCCCATGTAGTCGACGAAGTCGGTGGTCCCCGCGATGGTCTCGAACTTGTAGGGGACCTCCGTAGCCACCGAGGCCGTCTTCACTTCCCTCTTCGCCATCTTGATCTCCTCGTTGATCGTGTTCTCCGTCTCCGACCCCCCTCCCACGTCCAACTGGTAGCTCTTAGCGATCTTGACTCCTCTCTTGACGAGCAGCCCCAGGAGCCCCTTGTGGAACACCGTCCCCCCGAACTGGCTCATCAGGTCGTCACCGATGAGAGGCAGCTTCGACCTCTGGAAGTCGGCGACCAGCTTGTTGCTCTTCAGGACGAGGCTGGGGGTGCAGTTGATGAACCCGCATCCAGCCTTCAGAGCCGCCCTGGCGTACTCCTCTGAAGAGGCGCCGGAGCCAGAAGAAATCATGTTTACCAAGATGTCGGTGTCAGCTGCTTCCAGCTTCTTCGACACTTCGTCCGAGCTGGACTTTTCGAGCCGGGCACCGGCCAGGTGGGGGGCGACGTCTGACTTCGAGACGCCCGGCTGCACGACCACCTTGGATTTTGGAAGCGTCAGGTAGCGCCTGGAGACGTTGGGCGAGGCGAAGACGGCCTTCGAAAGCTCAAGGCCCACCTTGGCCGGGTCAACGTCGAAGGCGGCCACGATTTGGACGTCCTTCGCTTTGAACCCCGCAATGTTCGGATGCCAGAGCCCCCTGCGCTCGTCCCCGGAGTAAAACCTCAGCCCCTGCACGAAGACCGAAGCGCAGTTGCCGACCCCGGCCAGGGCGATCTTGATAGGCAAGCCCGTCACTTGAACTTCGAGAAGGTAGCGAATAGCCCGAGTACAGACAGGAGGAGCCCAAGCGAATAGTTCACCGTGACTATCTCAGGCGCCACCCCTGGAGCGGTGGCGTTCGAGTAAGTGTAGTAGAGCATCAGGATACCGAACCCCAGGACGACGAGCCCCAGGAGCCTCACCAGAGCGTCCACCCTCGACTGCTGGGCTGTGAAAGTCATGGCGGTCTTTTCGGCCAGACTGCTCAGGGTATTTAGCAGTTAGCCGCGTTGAGGCCTTCAGGAGCTCTTCATCAGTTCAAGCTTCTCAGGGAGGTAGGTATCTACGATGTAGCTGAGCCCGTATCTGGCGAAGGCCTCCTGCTCGCTCTTCCGCTTGTACTTCAGGAAGGTCTCGAGCTCGTCGTGCCACATCTTTTCTGTGTAACGGGGGTCTGCCTTCAGCTCGTAGAGCCGCTTGATGTCTACTTCGGTGAGCTTGTCAGACGGGAGCTTGTACTTTTGGATGTCGCTGGCGTAGACCCCCAGCCAGACGGAGTTGGGGGTTGTGAGCTCTCGGAGATGGGCTGCGTTGGCGCTCCCGCTCTTGATGACCATCGCGATGTGCGCCCCCCATGGGTCGGCGTCACACAAAACCCCAACCGGGAGGCCCAGTTCATGGTTGAGCCTGCGGATGAGATACCGGGTCGACCTCGGAGGCTGTCCCGCCGTGTTGATCAGAATCGCCTTGTACTTCTGATGGACCCTCTCCTCGATGAACCTAGTAAACAGGCCGCCCTTCTCTATGGCCAGCACGATCTCCGCGTCCGTGTCCCTAAACTCGGCCGTGGTGAGCGCGGGCCCGATCATGACGCCGTCCGGGTTCGCAGAAAGGTCGGCGAGCTTCCCCTCGTACCCGGGGACGGTGTACTCTATCTTCATGTCACCGAAGATCGCGCTCCTCTCTTCAGGGTAGATGTTCATACCCTCACGGGCCATCTGCATCAGTACCTCGAGGTCTGTGATCAGCTCGTCAGATTCGGCCTGGTCCTGGAACTCCACGTTGAACGCCTGGGCTGAATAGAAGACGTCTCTGAGCGTCGAGGTCCGCTTCTCGTCTACCAGCTTTTTCGCGAAATAAGCGAGCCATACCAGCTGGGTGAAGGGCCGGATGTGCTTGATGTTCCCTGACGACTTTTTCACAGTGGTGGCTCCCAAGACAAACTGCTGGAGTTTTTTGTCATAGACTATGTTTCGGACGGATCTGCTGGCCAGAGTAAGGCTCGGGAACCGACCCTCGTCTAGGTCGCCGTAGATGCTCCCACCAAGGTCTCTCAGGAGGCCTTGGACGGTGCTTTGCCTAGCTTCCGCTGTACCTGTCGATTGTCTCTTGGTCGCTTTCTTTTTGGTTGGCAATCTTCACTCCAGCTTCCGAGGCGTCTGATTCCGTCGCAGCCGCGTCGTTTTCTTCAACGATCATCCCTCCTTCGCCTATGAGCTTCTTGTAATCAGGCAGGTCATTCTTCCCAGCCAGCTCAGTCGAGAACTGTGCTATGAGAGGGAGGTACTTCCCGTAGATGTTCATCTTTCGCTGGACCGCCTCCATGCTCCCTTTCTTCGAGAGGAAGATGCCCAGCCTCCTCAGCGCTTCCCTGACCGCATTCCTGATCTCCCTCTGGATCTCCGGCCTGTCGGCGATGTACTCCTTCCCGACGGTCTTGTAGGGGATCCTTGTGCTTGCGATATGCGTGATGACCCCCACCGGCGCGTCTTGTGGGACATGGTACCGCCGCCAGTCCACCTCCTCGTTGAGGACCTCGAATCTCACTTCAGAGCTCTCATCGTACAGAAGGGGAATCCGGTTGGCGAACCTGAACAGCTTGACCCCTGGCTGCAGCACCTTGCCTCCGTAGGCCACGCCCACCTCGACGAGGAAGGGAAAACCAGAGTAGGAAGAAGGGGGCCTCGTCACCACCGTGGAGAACTCGGGTTGAAGCTCCTTGTTGATCCCGGTGAGGAGGATTTCCTCTCCGATGGGAGAGAGGACGGCCGCGTCAGGCTGGAGGAAGTCAGGGAAGCGCTGCAGCGCGTCCACAATGGCGACGATCTGGTTTGTGTTCAGCCTCTTCGGCGGGAGCCTGGTGCTGACCCCTGCGAACTCCAGGAACTTCGTCGCGATCCTGTCGCCTACCCTATGGAAGTGGGAGACCATGAAGGTCTTCATGTCGTGCTCTTCGGAGAGCTTGATTATGCGCTTGAGCGCCTCGACGTCGACTCCGTAAGGGTGCGGCAGGGTCTCTTTCGGAGGCGGAGGCATCGATGTGGTCGCCCGCTCGTAGAAAGTGACCTGCCCTTGGGGATCGATGAACGTTATGTTCGAGTAGCTCGCGACCATGGCGGTCTGCTTGAAGTAGTCGCCTATCTTCTGCGACGAACGGAGGTAGTCTCCCTCCAGGATCATATCCACCCTCGTCCCCGTCCTTCCGTCCGCGTCGCTGTTGAACCGCTTGAGGACCATCGGTCTGTTCTCACTGATGTCGATCATCATCTGGAAACCGTACTTCCTCTTCCCGTCTGGTGATGAGATTACCGTGACCGGCTTGTTGGTTGTGATCTGGCCGTAAAGTATGGCCATGGTGCCTCCGAGCCCGAACATCCCCCTGGACTGCCTGAGGACATACTTCGAACCGTAGAAGACTTTGCCGAATGCGCTTGGGACGTGCTGGGGCGCCACGCCGGGACCGTTGTCGACGACCGTCAGCCGATAGGGCTTCGGGTCTTGGATCTCAGGGTTGGGGTTCTCGGCCATGATCCTCACATAGACATCAGGGTTGATGCCTGCGAGTTCCGCAGCGTCGAAAGAGTTCTCGACGAGCTCTCTTACAGCCATGTAGAGGGCCCGGGCAGGGTTGGTAAAACCCGCTA
>JAKAPN010000163.1 GCA_021822995.1 archaeon | reverse complement strand
CGATCTCTCGGCCTTGTCGGATGCCCCGCTGCTTGATACCCCGAGGAGGGCGTACCCGTCCTGCAAAACCGCACCGAGAAACTTGTTGAGGCCAAGGGACTTTGAGCCTTCAGCCGTGTTCGACAGGAGCGAACCAAGGGCCTTCACCACGGCCTTGTTCGCGGTGTCGTAGAGGTTTGCCAGGGTCGTGTCTTCGGACGACGATCGCATGAGCGTGTCGTTGTCGACCACCACCACGCCCTTGGAAGCCGCCCTGAGGCGCCTGAGCGACACACCGGCATAGAACTTCATCTTCTTCTCAAAGTCGAACGGCATCACGGCCACCCCGACGACCGTGGAGCCACAGTCGCGGGCCATTGAAGCGGCCACTGGTGCGAGACCGCTCCCGGTGGCTCCTCCCAAGCCTGCTACGATGAAGACCACTTCAGAACCCTCCACCGCCGCACGCATCTTCTCCTGTGAGCTCATGGCGAGACCGCGCACAAGTGACGGGGTAAGTTTCTGGTCAATCTGCGATTCGACCAAGATGGTGTCTTTCGACTCGACGGTGGAGAAGTCGCCGTCGTCGCAGGACACGTACACGTACCTGTCGATGAGCAGGGACCTTCGGCTCAACAGAGAGACGATTTTGATCCCCGCACTTCCGATGCCTACTGCTGTGACCTTTGTGTTGAGAGTCAATTCTGGGGCGCAGACCTAGCTAGCATTGCGAATAAACAAACCCATCACTGAATATTGTTGACGACGAAGTAGTTTTTGTTTACCCTGCGTTGGATGATACGTCGTGGACTATGTCAACCTTGGGGCAAGGTCTTCTTGGTTGACCAGCCTGTTCACAAGCTCGTCCAACATGTGCCCCGAGCAGTCGACCCTGACGCTCAGGACGCCGTCGACTGAAAGGGCCGCGCTCCGAATCGCCCTCCCGGTGTCCACCGCGTTCGGGCTGTAAGCTGAGAGCGGCTGGAACCTCACCCTTATCGCGCCAGTGGTGGTCTCGGAGACCTCTGTCACTATGTTCAGCTCGCCGAACTTCCTCTTGGTCTCTTCGTCGACAATGTCGTTCAGGCTCGCGGCCACCCGCTTGGAAAGCTCGCTGGGCAAATTAGAAGACACTCGAAGTTTCTGAGGCTATTTGACCTTTGGGCTCACCAGTGGACTCTGAGAGTCATCGGGTGCGAGGCCTTCACTTCGTCTACTCTTCCAACGCTGGTGTTTCGCGGGACGTCTCCGAGCGCGCCGCCTTTCATCTTCCTGTAGATTTCATTCAGCGCCGCGGCGTACTCGTCGAGCACTTCTACCGGCTCTGACTCGGTGGGCTCCAGCATGAGCGCCTCGTGGACTATCAGAGGAAAGTACACGGTCGGGGCGTGCATCCCGTAGTCGAGGACTGCCTTTGCGACCGAAAGCGCGGCACCAGGGAGCTCGCTCTTCACAGAGACCACGGCCTCATGCTTCCGGAGCAGCTCATTTCCATGAGAGGCGACGAAAGCTTCTGGGTCCAGACTCTTCCAGAGATAGTTTGCTGCAAGGACGGCCAGTGAGGAGACGTCTGCCAGCCCAGTCGCCCCAAGAAGGCGGATGTACACGTACGCCCGGAGGAGGATGGCGGAGTTCCCAACGAACCCCTTCAGCGGGCCAATCGAGTGCTTCAAGTCGTAATCGAGCGCGAAGCCTTTCTTCCCCTTCGTCACCACTGGCACTGGCAGGTAGTCGGCGAGCTTCCTGGACACCCCGACCGGTCCCGCCCCTGGGCCGCCCCCTCCGTGAGGGGTGGCGAAGGTCTTGTGCAGGTTGAGGTGGACGACGTCGAACCCCATGTCCCCCGGCCTTGCCCTGCCGAGCAGTGCGTTCATGTTGGCGCCGTCGTAGTACATCAGCCCGCCTGCGCTGTGGACCGCTGCGCTGACTTCGGCTACCTCCGACTCGAATAGCCCCAGCGTGTTAGGGACGGTGAACATCATCCCTGCGGTCTTATCCGTGCAGAGCGCTTCCACTACCTTCGCCCGCACCTGACCGTTCTCGTCCGAGGGGACCTTCACAACCCTGAACCCTGCCATGGCTGCACTGGCCGGGTTGGTCCCGTGGGCGGAGTCGGGGACGAGTATCTCGTCGCGACCCGATTCTCCGTGGTCTCTGAGGTACTTCCTGATCATGAGAACGCCTGCCAGCTCTCCCTGGGCGCCTGCAGACGTGGAAAGCGAGAAGCGGCTCATCCCTGTGACTTCGCTGAGGGCGCGCTCGAGTTCGTAGAAGATCGAGAGGAGCCCCTGGACCGTCTCTGGGGGCTGCAGAGGGTGAGCGTATTTCATGCCGTCGGACCCGGCGATCGTTTCGGAGACCTTCGGGTTGTATTTCATCGTGCAGCTCCCGAGGGGGTACATGCCAAGCTCGACTGAGAAGTTCATCTGGGAGAGCCGGTTGTAATGACGGAGGACTTGGAGCTCTGATAGTTCCGGCAGGTTGACCGAGTCCCTCCTGACGGACGCGGGTATCAGAGCGGCGGGGTCCTTGTACTTGGAACGGATTTTACTGTCGGTTGGGATCAGATTCCCCACTCTCCCCGGCCTGCTAAGTTCTTTGATCAGCGGCTCGTCCCAGGACGCCTGCCTGAACCTCCTCAGCTCAAAGCACCTCCTCCAACGCATCCTTCAGGGACTCGATGTCGTCTCGGCTGTGGACCTCGGTCACGCAGAAAGTCCCTGCCTCTGAGCCAAGGCCGAACGCCTTGGGGACCGGGTATCCCGCGAGCACCCCTCTTTTGGACAGTCGTCTAAAGACCGTCTCCGCCCTCGCCTTCCGGTATGAGACGACGAACTCCTTGAAGTAGGCGCCTTCGAAGTGGGGCGAGGAGACCCCCTTCACCTGAGAGATACGGTCGGCTGCGTAGTGAGAGTTCGAAATCACCGTCTCTCCCAGCGACCTGAATCCTTCCTTCCCGAGCAGCGAGAGATAGCTGGCCGCCGCCAGCGCCATTAGAGACTGATTCGTACAGACGTTGGAAGTTGCAGCCTCCCTTCTGATGTGCTGTTCCCGGGCCTGGAGGACCATGGCGAACGCTTTCCTGGAGGGGTCGGATGCTTCGGAAGTTATCCCTATGAGCCGTCCTGGCATGCTTCTTGCGAGCTTGATGTCGTTCACCGCAAAGATTCCCAAGTGTGGACCACCATAGTTCATCGCGAGGCCCAAAGGCTGTCCCTCCCCCACCACGATGTCTGCGCCGTAACCGCCAGGCTCCTTGACGAGCGAGAGCGAGACAGGGTCCACCCCGACCACCGCGAGCGCCCCGACCTTGTGGGCTTCCGCGACGATGTCGCCGATTGCTTCTTCGACTACCCCGAAATAGTTGGGGTTCTCGACGTAGACGCACCCTACATCGTCGGAGAGCTTCCGCCGCAAGTCGCCAAAGTCCAGAGTCCCTCGAGCCTTGTCGAAAGCGACGGTCTCCAGCCTTAATCCCAAGGGGTCGGTGTAGGTCCTGATGACAGCCCTCCTTTGTATCCCGGAGTTCCCCGCCAGGAGGACCCTCTTTCTCCCGGACACCCGCGTTGCCATCCTGACCGCTTCGCCTGCGGCTGAGGCCCAGTCGTAAAGCGAGCTGTTGCACGCCTCCATTCCCAAGAGGTCGCACATCAGGCTCTGGTACTCGAAGAGAGACTGGAGCATCCCCTGGCTGATCTCTGCCTGGTAAGGCGTGTAGGCGGTGTAGAACTC
Source organism: archaeon (assembly GCA_021822995.1). Classification (GTDB taxonomy): domain Archaea; phylum Thermoproteota; class Nitrososphaeria; order Nitrososphaerales; family Gagatemarchaeaceae; genus UBA183. The sequence goes on along the minus strand of JAKAPN010000163.1, from coordinate 141 downwards.
CTGCCTTGAGGTGATGGACTCGACAGCGGCAGGGACGTAATGGGGCCAGACCCCACCCCCGAGGAAGCAGAGAGCGCCCGGGGGAGTCCTGTTTCGACCGAGCCTCGCCTGGACTTCTCTTTTCACCTCGTACTCAGACGC
>JAKAPN010000162.1 GCA_021822995.1 archaeon | reverse complement strand
GAGCCTGAGGTACCCCGGGGTCGTCGTCGCCTCCTTCGCCGCCTCCCCAAGGGTGAGGAGCCGCGACCCGGGGGTCTGCTCGACAGCCCTCAGCACCAGGTCGAGGTGCTTGAGCTCGTACTGCGCCACGAAGTTGCAGATGGGCCGGAGGTCGCCCGCGTCCCCCTTCTCCAGGCAGCCGAGGTACCTCTTCCTGTCCTGCCTGAGCACGACTATGGGCTGATATCTCCTGCGGATGAGGACCAGGTTCGCAAGCAGCCTGGCCACCCGGCCGTTGCCGTCGTAGAAGGGGTGGATGTGCACGAGCCCGTGCAGGACGGCCGCCGCCAGTTCGACCGTCGAGTATTCGTCTGGGTTGTCATTGATCGCACCCAGGAGCTCCCCCATCAGGGCCGGGACGTCGTATGCCGGCGGCGGCACGTGGCGCGAGCCCGCGATCCTGACCTCCCCCCGCCTGTAGGCCCCTGCTCTCCCCGGGTCCTCGACGTCCTTCATCAGGAGCTGGTGGAGGGCGAGGACGTCAGACTCCGAGACCCTCCTCGTGCCGGAGGCAAGGGACTCCACGTAGCCGATGGCCTCGGGGTGGTTCCTCGCTTCGTAGACCTCCCGGAGGCTCTTCCCGCCGACCGTCTGGCCCTCCTCTATGACGAGCTGCGTCTCGCGCAGCGTCAGCGTGTTCCCTTCGATGGCGTTGGTGTTGTAGGTGAACTCCGTCCTGAAGACCCTCGACAGGTTGGCCACGACTTCGGGAGGGAGCGGCCTGAGGGAGTCGACCAGCCTCCACTTCCGGGAGAGGGCCCGCTGGAGGGGGGGCCTTACGAGCGTCATATCGTATAGCGCTAGATATACGTTGTATTAAAATCACGTGCCACGTATACTCAGGGCCCTGTGTCCTCAGAAGGGGGCCCTGGAGGATGCCTCCTGCCTGGTCGTCTAAGAAGTAAGGCTTGCAGGCCGCGACTTCGGCTTTTCCATTTCGGCGACCTCGCGTGCCTTCGAAGACAGCTGGTCCAGGATCAGCGTGCTCGTCTCTGAGCTCAATTCCTTGGCGAGCTGCCTGTACTCGTCAAGCAGTGGTCGGCTGGCGAAAAGCTCCAATTCTGCGTCCGTAACAAGTCTCAGGAGGAGGGAAAGAGAACCGATCGCCCTGCGAGACTGCTGTCGCTTCGCGAAGGGCTTTACGGCTGCGACGAAGACGTTGGCGTCAACCACGAATCGCTTTCTTGCTGCGGACCCGCTCGTTTGAATCACTCTCCGCCCTTCGAGCTATTTCATCCAGGTTTTTCCCTTTAAGCTCCCCTCTGAGGCGGTCTGCGATCTCCTTTACGTCAAGTTTCTTCAGGATGATCGTGCCGTCATCAGTCTCAGCCACCAAGAGCGCGCTGTCACCCCCCAGGTCCAACCTCTCCCTAATCTCCTTGGGGATCACCACCCTCCCGGCCTTGTCGATGGTGGTCACTGCTTCTGCCATTATACCACTAGTACCATGATGATACTGATAAAGACAGCCGCCCTTGCGTGTTCCAACCATGTGCGGTAGCCCGCTCGCGGTCTGTGCACCAGTCGGCACGGTCAAGTCGGGATCATGAATCGCGGCCTGTCAGTATCGCAGAGGAAGACGGTTTGCCCAGAGCTTGGACCGAGTGTCAGGGAGCATGCCATACCCGACCGTATCCCGAGATGTCCGAAGCCAGGACTCTGCACAGCCGGTAGCCCCGGGAGCCGTCAGTTCCCCGTAGACCCCCCTGGTGAAGGAGACCGCAGGAGGACGCGCTTTTGAGCTAGCATTTTCTTACCAGCCGGCATGACAGAAGAGGGGCTCCAGGTGGTGTCGGTTACGGTGTCAGAGAAGGGACAGGTCGCGATCCCCATCGACATCAGACGGAAGCTCGACATCAAGAAGGGGGAGAAGCTGCTGCTCACGGTGAAGGGGAACAAGGTCCTGATGGAGAAGTCAGCTGACGTTGCCAGGACGATGGAGGGCGAGTTCGACCACCTGATCCGCCTGTCCGAGAAGACCGCGGCCGCCCTGTGGGAGAACCCCGAGGATGAAATCTGGGACAGGGTTTGAACCCGGAGAAGTGCTCCTGGTTCCATTTCCTTTCACCGACCTCTCGCGGAAGAAGAGGCGCCCGGTGTTGGTGCTGTCTGAAGCCGGACACCACCGGGCCTCCAGAGATTTCGTCTGCTGCGGAGTCACATCGAAGCCCTCGAACCGCGGCAACTCTGTCCTGCTGGACCAGTCCGGGATGGTGGAGGGGGGGCTCCCTCTGAAGAGCAGGATCAAGTACGACAAGGTCTTCACCCTCGAAAAGACGCTGGTGGTCAAACCGTTCGGGAAGGTCTCCCAGGAAAAGCTCATGGAGGCGAGGAAAGGTTTGGCCGAGGTGCTCGGGCTGAAGCTGGCGGCGATAAGCGCGGTGACTTCTCTGGATCGCGCTGCCGACTCCGCTGCCGAGACGGCCTAGTCCCCTCGACTTCGGTGGGGAGCGCTGGGAAGGCGTATTCGTGGTAGTGGACCACGCCCCGGCCTTCGACTACGCGAGCCGGGTGCCCTGCGCCGTCTGCCTTTAATAGACACCCCGTATAATATTACGTGGCGTATAATATGAAGGTGAAGGCGACCGTCAGGAGGATAGGCAACTCTCTCGGGGTCATAATCCCGAGCGGCGTGGCCGCTTCCAACAGGCTCGCGGAGGGCGACTCTGTCGAGATAGAGGTCACGAAGCGGACCAGCGTCAAGGAGCTCTTCGGCACGGCAAGGTTCAGCAGGACGGCGCAGAAGATCAAGGACGAGGCCAGGGAGGGGTGGGGGGAGTGACCCTCTATTTCCTGGACTCGTACGCGATGATCGAGTACCTCTCCGGGAACAAGAGGTTCGCCCCCTTCGTCGACCGCGGGGACTGGGCAACGTCGGTGTTCAACCTGGCGGAGGTCTACTATGCGAGCCTGAGAGACGTCTCCGAGGAGTACGCGGAGAGGGCGTTCCTCGCCTTCCGCACCGGGGTGGTCGAAGTCAGCGACGGAGACGTGAAGGCGGGCATGGCGACCAGGCTGAAGCTCAGGGCGCGCGACCTCAAGCTCTCATATGCCGACTCGATCGGCTACGAGATGGCGAAGAGGGTCGGGGCGAAGTTCCTGACCGGGGACAGCGCGTTCTGGGAGCTGCCGGACGTAGAGTTCGTGAAGTAGGCGCGCTGCGCGCAGACGCGCCGTCTGTGGGGGCGCAGAACGCTTAAACAAGAGGGGGGGTCGCACGGTCACATGCGCAGACGCATGGTCGTCGCCGGCGCGGTCATCCTCCTCATCGGGGTAGCGGCGCTCGCGGGAGGGCTCTACCTCCTCGTGGAGCAGTCAGGGCTGGGGAACCTGGCCGTCACTTCCCAAAAGACGACCGTGGTTCTGGCGCCGGGGGCCACCGCGACCATCGGGGCCACTCAGACCGGCCAGGCTACGATAGTCGACTACAGCAACAACGCAAGCGCGCCCATCCAGGTGACCTCGAGCGGGGCCACGACCATCGCCAAGACAGGGACCACAAGCGGGGAGAAGGTGTTCGTTGCGGTATTCGTCACGCTCGGGACGGGCCCGGCGCCGATAGTCATGCAGAACAACCAGACGGCGACCCTGTCGGTCCAGTACGCCACCGCCCAGTCGAGCATAGGGGCCCTCGCCTACGGAGGGCTGCTGCTCCTCGGAGGGGGCGGCCTGTTCATCGTGGGGCTCATCGTCCTGATACTGGGGCTCGTGCTGAGGGGCCGCGCCCCGCCCACCCCGCAGTGACCGGAGACACCTGAGCCGGCGCCCGCCGGGTCGGGCTAGCAGAAACATCGAAAAACTTATATCTTTTTTC
>JAKAPN010000161.1 GCA_021822995.1 archaeon | reverse complement strand
GCACTGTTTCGCGTCTAGCTAAAACGGTTGGCGAATGACACTCTATGTGCGACCATGAAATATAGAGGGGGTGGGCAAGAGTGGTGCGGAGCCCAGAACCCCGCGCGGGCGAGTTTCCACAAATTGCGCCTTCGCGCCTTCTGGCTTCCAAGACTCCGTTCAAACCTGTTGTATTATCTGGTGTCAGCTGGGCAATCCGCTTGAAGGGGGTGAAAAGAGAGAATGAAACAGGATGATGCATACTCGCTGGCACGTGCCATCCTACTGATTGGCGGCATCGTGGCCATCGCCTTCGGGGCGACGACACTCGGAGCAAACATCGCGTCATACAGAACTCTCGCAGACTCCTTCGCTAGCACCACGCCGCTCCTCACAGTCATAGTCGGTGTCGTGGCGCTCGTGACATCCAACAGGGTGAAAGACGAAGCCATAGACATCGTCCTCGCTGTGCTGGGGTTCTTGGCTGGTGGCCTAGGCGGAGTCCTAGTTGCCATCGGGGGCATCTGGGCGCTCATATCCAGATACACCATCAAGAACGAAGCGTAGTTCCGAGTGGGGAACGCCGTCTAGTATGGCGGTCCCACTCGTCCCATTTTGTTCCGTGAAGCTTGTAGCCCAGACACTTGGCCTCTCTGACAAGGGTTCGGACCTCGCGAAACATGAGCCGTCGGCACAGTGCCATGCCATCAATGTAATCCGCAGAGACAAGTCGCACTTCAAGCGGACTTTTGTCCACCATCGTCTAGGGTCATCCCACGCTTTGCCTTTGCAACATGACGTCGCCCAACGTCTTCTTGGCTCGCTGCTAATGAGTCCAGGACAACTCGCTGCTGAACCAGGCCTGCGCCTGCGGGTCCATGTCCATCTGCCAGAATAGGGCGTTCAGCTCTCCGATATGCTGCAGTTGCTCTTCGACCATGTGCCACACGATATCAGCGGGACACGTGGTCATGGTGTACTCCTTTCCACCGCCGGAAGTGCCGTGCACCACATAAGGACGACCCAGGTCTTCGGGGGTGAGCGAAGCCATATACCTCTGGACCGTTTCCTCTGCCCTTCGGGTCAGTGAACGAAGTTCGCCTTCGTCGACCTCACGCCCAACCAGCGCGACGAATTGGTCTTCGCCTTTTCCCTGCGGAACGTCCTCGAACCACCACATGTAGTCCTCGATGACATGCAAGAAGACGTCTTGAATCGAGCCCCAGGAGGCCCCTCGGTCTTTCCTCCGATCTTCAGGAGACAGGCGGAGAATCGCTTCGAGGTACCTGCGCCGAGACTTTGAATTCCATTCCATCCAAGCCCTTAGCAAGGTAAGCTCGTCAACCCGACTCCGCTGACTCTCGGTCAACCTGAAGCTGCGCAGTCTGCAGACGTTAAAAGAGTGTGTGGAAACGTTCCTGGTCCGAGCCGATCATGCAAAGCCGGACCTGATCTCTGATTTACCATTTCAACTCCTATGCGACCAGGCTCACGGCCCCGAAAGGTGCCCCGAGTCTTACCGTGACAAGGCCGGCTTGGAGCTCGAGGACAGGGAAGACGAAATCGCTGTTACACGTTCGACAACCATTATTGAGCCTAAACAGTTTGATTGCACACAAAGCGTCTCTTATCCACAGAGACACGATTGTCTAGAACCAAGTCCCATTGTTCGAGCAGACCTTGTGTTGGGCTAATCCAAAGTGGGCCGGAAGGGATGCGATTAATTTCTCAAGGGAATCCTACCGAGGATGGACTGCATCTTGCTCAAGACCTCGCTCGTCACCCTGCTCATAGAATCGAATGACTGATGACCTCGCAAAGCTTATGCGCTCGGTGCTGCCTGGCAGCAAGACGGGGAGAAACGATGCTTACACCAATCAGAGATGGGGTCTTCAGGTGGTCCACCCCCGACCCCGCCGACGACTGGATGTTGGTGGGCCATCTCTTCGTCAGAGAAACCGGCGTCGTATTTGTAGACCCACCGATGGTTCCCGGACTCCTAGAAGCTGCGCGTAGATTGGGCAAGCTCGAGGCAGTGCTCCTTACGGAGCAGAACCACACGAGGGCGTCGAGGTTCATCGCGAAGAGGGCGGGAGTACCGGTGTATCTTCCTGAGACGATTCCTGACGCCGTTGAAACATGGGAGGCTGCCAGAGTGAAGCAGATAGGCAACTTCGAAGTCTACAAGGCTGGCAGCGTCCTCGGATTCCAAGCGTACAAGTTCGGAGACGACTATGCTCTCCTATCCGATCGGAAGGAGCTCCTGGTTGGGGATAATGCGCGAGGGGACGCCAAAGGAAACGTGCTGATGTTTCCGGAATGGTTCAAGCTGTATACTCCCGGCCCCCCATACCCAGACCCTGAAGCCTTCCCCAAGGAGTGGAGGGATTCCCTGAGAAAACAGTTCAAAGAAATAGTCAGGGCCACTGGGGCCACTTCTCTCCTGGCATCCCATGATTACGACATAATCGGGAGCCTGCAGGCACGAGCTAACGAGCTTTAGGATGCCTTTACTGCTCGGAGATAGCCCCCCGAAAGAGAGTTCTAATCTGCGGCGCATCTGACTGCTCTTCTGACCACGAGGTTCTTGGCCTTCGGTGGGACCGCATCTAGCTTCCCCGTTCCTGAACTTCGACAAACCTTCGCGGTGGAACGCTAACAAGAACGCTCTTCCACGCTGTCGGTACAGAGCCCCTCTACACGACCTCTTTGGCTCCGACAGAATCCGCGAGTCGTTCGATGGTCCCTCCCGCCTTGGACCCGAATGTTCGGTCTCGTCTCCGTGCTCCAGAACGCGGCGTTCATTCACCCCAGGGTCAGCGGATGCGTTGCCACGCAGAATGCGGTTCACATATGCTTTAAAGTTCCAGGCGGATAGCAGCCGTGATGCCCGGTTCCGGCGGCAGAAGCGCGCCTCTGGAGATAGCGCCGGAGGAATTTGCCTCGCTAGCCCGGGAGGTCGTAGACCTCACTTCTGGTTTCCTTGAGACCCTCCCTACCAGGAGGGTGACAAGAGGGGAGTCGCCCAAGGCGATACGTGCGCTGCTCGGGAGAGGGGGGGTCCCGCAGCACGCCTCCGACCCCAGGCAGCTGATGAAGGAAGTGTCCGGCCTGCTCTTCGACCACTCGCTCTTAAACGGCCACCCGAGGTTCTGGGGCTACGTCACCTCCTCGGCGGCCCCAATCGGGGCCCTGGGGGACTTCCTCGCCTCGGTCGTGAACCCGAACGTGGGCGCATACTCGCTCTCCCCTGTCGCGACCGAGATAGAGAGGCAAACCATTCGCTGGCTGGCAGAAATGGTCGGCTACGACCCTGGCTGTGGAGGCCTGCTGGTCAGCGGCGGGAACATGGCGAATCTTGTTGCCTTCCTGGTGGCAAGGAGAACCAAGACCCCTTGGGCGATTCAGAAGAAGGGAATCAACGGCGGAAAGGGGCGCAGGCTTATAGTCTACGCTTCAAACGAAACGCACAACTGGATTTTCAAGGCCGCAGACCTGTTCGGGTTGGGCCTGGATTCGATACACTGGATTCCGGTTGACGACCAGTTGAGAATGGACGCTACTGAGCTCAGACGTGCCATCAAACGCGACCTCAGGACCCGCAACGTCCCATTCCTGGTCGTCGGGACAGCCGGTACCGTCCAGACAGGCGTCGTTGACCCCCTGCCAGAGCTGGCCTCGATTTGCAAAGACAATGGACTGTGGTTTCACGTCGACGGAGCCTACGGAGCCTTTGCCGCGCTGCTTCGCGACCCACCTGGCGATCTCAGAGGGATGGCAAAGGCGGATTCCGTCGCTCTTGACCCTCACAAGTGGCTATACGCGCCTCTGGAGGCCGGATGCGTCCTCGTCAGGCGTGAGAAGCTCCTCAAAGAGACGTTCAG
>JAKAPN010000160.1 GCA_021822995.1 archaeon | reverse complement strand
GTATCCCTCAAAGCTCAGCCCCTCGCCGTCGGTGAACGGCTCGGTCTTCTTCAAGGGAGCGCCGCAGTCGGTGCACTTCTGGTCTGATTCGGACTGTGCCACCTCGTCCCATTTCACCATGAAGTAGGTGAGCCACATCGGGGAGACGTCCGTCTTCATGCTTCGGGGCCGAACAGAGCCCGCCTCTAGAAAAGGCTCGCCCTCAAAGAGGATAAAGCCCCCGCCCGGAGCCCCCACTTCACTTGGAGCGGCTCTTCCAGGCGTCGGTGGACGAGGTGGGGAAGCTGATAGGTCTCGGGAAGTCAGAGCTTTCCATCCTAGAGGACGCAGACGTAGCCGCCGACGAGCTGCTCGTCTCCGAATACGAGAAGTACCTGGAGCGCAAGTACAACCCCGAGGTCCCCGCCGTCCTGGCCCGGCACAACCTGATGGGGGTCCCGATCCAGGAGAGGTACGGAGGACGCGGCGCCCGCCAGCTGGTCGAGTCCCTGTTTCTCGAGCGGTTGGGACAGACGGGGTTGGGGGTGATCACGTTCGTCGACGTCCACCTGTGCCTCGGCAGCCTGGCCGTACAGGACTGGGGGACCCAGGAGCAGAAGGAGAGATACCTCCCGGGGGCCGCCAAGGGGGACGTCGTCTTCGCTTATGGCCTGACCGAGCCGGAAGCCGGCTCGGACCCCGCGTCCCTCAGGACGACCTACGTCAAAGACGGCGACGGGTACAGGCTCTCAGGCTCGAAGTATCTGATATCGAACGGGTCCATCGCCACGAACCTGATCGCCTTCGCCAGGCCGGCCGACGGGAAGGGGGTCACCGCCTTCGTGGTCGACACCAGCGACAAGGGGTTCAGCGTGGACATGCGGCTTGAAGAAAAGATAGGGCTGTTCACCTCTGACACCTCTCTCCTGACGCTGGACGACGTCCACGTCGACAGGGAGGACCTCCTCGGCGAAGAAGGGAAGGGGCTCTCCTTGGCCTATGCGGCCCTGCTCAACGGCAGGATCGGCATCGGCTCTGGTTGCCTCGGCGTCATGGAGGACTGCCTCAACCAAGTGAGAGAGAGGACCACGTCCAGGGTCCAGCACGGGAAAGAGATAGCGCGTCACCAGCTCATACAGAGGCACGTGGCCTTCATCGAGTCGAACCTGGAGGCCTGCAGGTGGCTCGACTACCGGGCGGCGCTGAAGAAGGACGAGTATGAGAAGGACCTGCGGAACCTCGCCCTCAGGGCTGACGCTGACAGGCTGTCTGCAGTGGCGAAGTACATGTCCTCGCGCTCCGCCTTCGAGTCTGCGGACAGGGCGGTCCAGTGCTTCGGCGGGTTCGGTTACTCCATCATGTCTCCAGTGGCGAAGCACTTCCTCGACTCGAGGGTGGCAAGGATCTACGAGGGGACGGACGAGATAATGGAGCTGAAGATAGCCTCGTCGGTCCTCGGCAGGGAATTCGAGGCCTACAGGTAGGATTTTAACCGCGTCAGGTCTGCAACCGGACATGCAGCTGCATCTGGAAGGTTCAAACGCGATCAAGGCATCCGCGGACAGGGTCTACTCGATGCTCACGGACCCAGGCTTCGTGGCCAAGACGCTCCCCGACGCAGAGGATGTCCGAGTCCTCGACGGCTCGAGCCTCGAGGCGAAGATCAAGCTAAGGATCGCGGTTGTGTCGAGCACCCTCAGGATGAGGTTGACCATAGGAAAGACCGCCCCCCCGACGAAGGCGACCATGACGGCCGAGGGGTCAGGGAGCGGGAGCGCGATGAAGATCACCAGCGTCTTCGAGCTCTCCGGCGGGCCGTCGACCACGATGCGCTGGTCGGCGGACGCGGACATCACTGGGGTGATGGCCGGGATCGGCTCCACGCTGCTGAAGGGGTTCGCCACAAAGAAGGTGTCGGAGATCTTCACGTCGATAACCGCGGCTGTGGAAGCCGCCGCATGAGGCAGTGACCTTGGGAGAACTAGTCGAAGCGACCTATCAGCGAGCCCTCGGCGTCCTCAGGCGCAACGCGACCCAGAGGGGGCTCAAGGCGTCCCACGCCTACTACAACCAGGTCTGGGCCAGAGACGCCTTCATCTCGTTCCTTGGCGCGAACCTCATCCACGACGAATCCCTCCTCCAGTCAGCCAGGACGACGATCGACACCTTCGCGAGGACCCGCGCTCCGCTTGGGCAGATAGCAAACTTCTACGACCTGGTGACGGACCAGCCGGAGTTCGGGTTCTCAGGCTCGACCGACTCCTCATGCTGGTATGTGATAGGGCTCGCAAGCCTCTACCATGCCACGCAGGACAGGACGCTCCTGGGCGCCCCTCTCGACGCCGCGGTCGACGCCTATCGGTTCGTGCGGTACCAGGACGCGAACAACTCCTGGCTCGTCGATTCGCCGCAGGGCGCCGACTGGATGGACGCGGCCATCCAGCGGACAGGCAAGACGCTCTACAACAACGTCCTGTTCCTCACAGCGACGAAGTGCCTCAGCAACCTCCTCGGTGCCGCGGTGAGGCCCGCGACCGGGATAGGGCTCCTCGATTACGCGTCGCTCCGGGAGAGGTTCACTGACGTCTTCCTCCCCAGAGAGGAGAGCGCGGACAGGATATCGAAGTACTGGCCAAGGCTCGCGACCCACCACAAGGAGCAGAAGGCCGTGGACATGACCGGAAGGTACTACCTGCAGTACATCTCCTTCGCGCGCATCGACTCCCACTTCGACACGCTCTCCAATCTGCTCTGCGCGGTGTGGGGAGCCGCGGGGGATGACACCGCGACTTCGATCCTGAATACTGTGGTGGAGAGGGGCCTTGCGCACCCCTACCCGGCACGCGTCCTCGACCCTCCATACAAGAAAGGGGACGCGGGATACGACGAGAAGTTCGACGAGATACTTCCGGTGCAGCACAGGAGCGGCCCGCTCGACTACCACAACGGGGGCGTCTGGCCATTCGTCGGCGGGTTCTATGTGTGCGCGCTCAACCTTCTGGAGAAAGAGGGGGGCCAAGAGCAGCTGGACGCCCTGGCCAGGGCGAACGGCGTGCTGAGGGAGGGGGAGGCGGTCGGGTTCAACGAGTGGCTCGACGGGCGGAAGGGAGAGGCGAGGGGGCAGTACGGGCAGTCGTGGAGCGCCGGCATGTACCTCGCGGCGCACGCCTCTTCAAAAGGCGACGACCCATTCAAGTTCCTCCGTTGAACCTAAGCGGGCCGGTTTCGCAGGCGCGTGTAAATCCATGTTAAATATGGTCTGAAGGCCGCGGCACCTTCGCCAAGATTGCCCAGGCTTTTCTTCACAACCGACGTGCACGGGTCTGACAGGTGCTTCAGGAAGTTCATCAACGCGGCCAAGGCGTACAAGGCCGACGCGCTCATCCTCGGCGGAGACATCACCGGCAAGGTGCTGATACCCATCGTCGAGAGACCGGACGGCAGGTATGAAACGACCGTGTTCGGGGAGAAGAAGGCGGTCGGCGCGGACGGCCTCCCAGGAGTGAGGAAGACGCTTCAGGACGCGGGACAGTACTCCTTCATCACCACGCCCGCGGCGCTGGCTGAGCTGCAGGCTGACCCCGCCGGAAGGGACAAGGTCTTCGACGAGGCCATGGCCGACGTCTTGCGCTCCTGGATTGGCCTGGCGCAGGAGAGGCTGAACGAGACCCCGGTGAAGTGCTACATATCTCCTGGGAACGACGACAAGCTGGAGATCGACTCGGCCCTCGTCGACTCCGGCCCGGTGGTCAACCCAGAGAACAAGGTCGTGGAGCTGGACGGGGGGTACGAGATGATAACGCTCGGCTACGCCAACCCCACGCCCTGGAAGAGTCCCAGAGAGGTCAGCGAAGAGAAGCTGGGGCAGATGATCGAAGCGCTCGCGGCCCAGGTCAGG
>JAKAPN010000159.1 GCA_021822995.1 archaeon | reverse complement strand
AGCCGACCCTCACAAGCACGGGCCACCCTTTGTCCTGACGCCTCATCTTGCTGTCGATCCCTTTCGGTTTCCTCCATTCGGGGTGAATCCTGACGTATCGCCAGCTCTCCTGCCTCACGAAGGCGGGCCTGTTCTCTGAAACCTGCTTTCGCTTGGCGACCAGAGCCTTCAGCCGGGCCTCCTCCGTCTGCTTTCCCTTGGGCATGGTTTTTACGAGCCCTTCTCCTTATGGTATATGTAGAGTCCGTCCAGGAAGACCCGCTGGTCCTTCCGCTTGATCTTGGTGGCTTGTTCGATGTTCGCCGCGGTCTGGCCGACGTCTTCCACTGAGACTCCCTTGACTATCACGTCGTCCCCCTCGACCGTCACCTTGCAGTCCCCGACGATGTCCGAGACCCTCGGAGACCGCTCTCCGACGAAGTTCTCGACCAGGACCTGCTTCCCTTTGGTCTTGACCGTGATCGGGAAGTGGGCGTAGACCACCTTCACCTTGTAGGTGTACCCCTTCGTCACACCGGTCACCATGTTGTTGAGGATGCTGGTGACGGTGTTGATGATGACGTTGTCCTTCTTCTTCTTCGAGAACGGCGAAAGCACGATCTTGTTTCCGCTGACGGATATGTTCACGTTGATCTTGTCGAAGTTCTTACTGGCTTCACCCAGCTTCCCCTTGACGGCGAGCATCCTCCCGTTCAGGTTCGCGGTGACCCCGGCCGGCAGGGAAACCGAAGTCTCCTGGGCTGCCTCAGTAGACGTAGCCAATGAGTCTCCCTCCGATCTTCCTCTCCTGGGCTTCGACGTGCGACATCACTCCCTGCGGGGTGGTCACTATGAGCGTCCCGACGCCCACCGCGGGAAGGTACCTGTGCTCCCAGTCCACGAGCTTCAGCGACCTCACGGGGAATCTTGGCGAGATCACCCCGCACTTGTTTATCCGCCCGAGCAGCTGCACCCTGAGCTTCCCGCCCACGCCGTCGTCGATGAATTCGAACTCGCCGATGTACCTCCGCTTCTGGAGTACCCTGAGGACTTCGCTCGCGAGGCCTGATGCGGGGATTACCACGCACTCCCTCTTGTTCCGCATCTCCGCGTTCTGCAGGCTCGCGAAGAGGTTTGACAGGATGTTAGTAGCTGGCATCTATTTCCACCTAGTCGTACTTCCTGAAGCCGAGCTTCTCAGCGACCTCCCTGAAGCACTGTCTGCAGAGCACGAGGTCGTAGGACCTAATCACCGCTCCGTACTGCCCGCACCTCTTGCAGTAGTGCGTGGACTTGCCGTACTTTCGCTCTTTTGGATGTCGCTCTTTCATTGCACTGTAACTCCGAAGTTGTCCTTGAAGTACTGGATTGCCTCCTCACGGCTCACCAGATGAGCCTTTCCTACCCGCGCAGCGCGCCTGTTCCTCCTTGCGACGCTGAAGCCCGGCCTCTCGAGCAGGATCGAGACGTTCATGCCGAGGATCCCGATCGCCGGATCGTACCTTATCCCGGGGATCTCGATGTGCTCCTTGATGCCGAACGACACGGACCCGCGAGGGTCGAAGCACGACTCTTGGAGCTTCTTTTCCCTGGCGGCGAGCAGCTTTGTAATCAGCGCCGTCGTCTCTTGACCCCTCACCGTCACCACGACCCCGATGGGCTCGCCCTTGTGGATGCCGAAGTCCCTGACCGACTTCTTCGCCTTGGTCTGGGCGGGGGTCTGACCGGCGACCTGTTCCAGCACCTTCTTTCCCCTCTCGATGGCTTCTCCCGACTTTCCGAGCCCTATGTTCACCACTACTTTCGCCACCCTGATCTTCCTCATCGGATTCTCCTGGACAGTCTTCTGGCTCATTTCGCGCCCGCTCCAACGGTTATCATCGGGGCGGTCGTCCCCACGGGGAAGACGAGCCTGGACGGTACTTCGGTCTCCCCGCTCGGGAGCGTCAGCCTGATCATCTTCTCGCGAGATATCGTGCCGTCCTTCACCTCGGCTATCTTGCCCAGCTGACCGGCCCTGTCTCCGGTGAGCACGAGCCCCAGCGACCCCTTCGCGAGCTTCGCCTGGCCCACGACCTTCTGCGAAGGAACTTCGAGAAGGACCGCGTCACCGGGAGCGAGCTTGAGGCCGTCGTCCACTATCGACCTCCCGTCGTGAAGCCCATACTGGATGTGCCCTCCCTTGATCTTCGTCTTGGTCCGGACGCTGCAGAGCTTGGTGCGAGCCTCGTCCGAGCCTACCTTGGCCAGGACCAGCCCCTTGGGTGAAGGCACCAGCCTGTAGTCCGCCTTTTCAGCGGGGACGCTCACCACGTTGAACAGCCCGACCGGGAAGCGAGAGGTCCGCCTCTCTATACCGTCTACGAGCACCTTTCCGTTGTTCATGATGTACTTCAGCTCCTTCGAAAGGTCGGCCAGCGACATCAGGTCCCGCACCACCACGCCGAGCGGGTATGACGAGGATATCTGGTGCGGACCGGGCATCGGCTTGAACACGAACCTGTCTGACTTCCGGGAGATGTCCCAGCTCCGAGGCGCGGCGAGGCGCTTGAGCTTGTTCCTTCCTCCCTTCTCGCCCATCTACTCGGACGCCTCCATCTTCTGCTTCCTCATCTTGTCGACCAAGACCAACGATGTCACCACTAGGTTTGAAGAGCTGATCGGGACCGGCGCGGTGCCGCCCTTCAGCTTCTCCCTGGTAACGCCCTCCACGTTCACGACTCCGGCGCTAGGGTCCACTCTAGTAACCTTGCCCTCGATGTCCTTGAATTCCCCGCGGACAATCCTCACCGAGTCGCCGACTCTCGGGCGGACGCTCCGCCTGTGGTGCCTCTCCCGCAACTCCTCAGAAAGCGCGCTTCCGAACTTCATCCAATCACCTAGATGATTATGGAAGCCAAGTTGGCAATCCTGGGCCACTTTTCTGCGGCCTCGCTCGCGACGGGTCCCTTGATGTCCGTCCCCTTCAGGTCACCCTCCGGGGTGATTATCACTGCCGCGTTGTCTTCGAAGACCACCCGCTGCCCGCTCACCCTTCTTACCGGGTACTTCTGCCTGACTATCACGGCGCCGAAGACCGTCTTCTTCAGTTCCGGGGGCCCCTTCTTGACGACGCAGACGATCGAATCCCCAACCGAAGCGGCGGGTATCCTGCTGTGCCTGCCCTTCGCCTTCGTGACCTGGACCACCCTCAGCGTCTTCGCGCCTGTGTTGTCGGCGCAGGTGATGACCGCATAGAGTGGGATTGACCGCGTGATGTAGTTCTTGAACTCCTCGACCCCTTTGGCCGAAACCGCACGAGACTTCGTCGACATTAGGCGGGCCTCCTAGACTCGACTACGACGAAGGAGATGGTCTTCGAAAGCGGCCTGCACTCGCCTATGGTCACTTCGTCTCCATCCTTGACGGCCATGCAGGGCGGGACGTGAGCGCTGACCCGGCTCCTTCTCCTCTCTCCCCTGTTGAACTTGGGCACCATGTGCAGGTACTCCATCTCGACCACGGTGAAGCTCTTGCCGGCTGTCGACACCGCCTTGCCCGACAGGAGCCTTCCCCGCACTTTGATCTTGCCGTGAAACGGACACCGCGCGTCCTGGCACTTCTTCTTGGGGGCAGTCACATCGAGGCCCGCCGCGCTCATGGCGACCTCCTCCCAAGCCTGTCCTGTAACCTTCCGGCTATGTCGAGCCCAGTGACGATCTTCCCTGAGCCAAGCATCATCAGCGCCGCGCCCGACTTTGCGATGTGGAAGTTACGCCCGAACGAGGAAAGGGTCAGGGTGTTGGCCGTGTCAAGGACTACGATGCCTGTCCTCCCGATGAGCGTCGGGTCGGGCGAGCTGAGCACCTTTACGTTTTCGCCTATGATGTTCATTCCTTTATCCCCTTCTCGTGCATCACGGTGATC
>JAKAPN010000158.1 GCA_021822995.1 archaeon | reverse complement strand
GAAGACAGACGAGGAAGTGATCGGACTGCTTCGGCAGAGGCTGATGGAGGTGACCTTCAACCAGGGGCTGAAGCAGAAGGTGGTCCCAGCGTCGGATGTGGAAGGGTGGATGGCCAAGGGGTGGACTTGGAAGGGGAACCTGGGGGACGGGAGAGCCATCCTGGAACCGTCCAGCTAGCTGGCGCGGGCGAGGCGGAGCCAGACGCGGGCGTTCGCTAGGAACTCCTGGGCTCCGATTCTGTCGGGCTGGGCGATGATGTCGTCGCGGAGCGACCCGCTCGGAAGAGTCTGGAGGGCGAACCTCTTCAGCCCGGTAAGGTCCACGGTCGAACCAGAGTTCATAGATTCGTGGGCTCTTGCTCCACTTGACAGAGGGGTGCGTCGGAGCTACGCCCCTATGACCAGCTTCGGGAGGACCTTCAGCCAGGCTCTTCCCACGTCCTCGGAGGTGAACGGCCTAGTAGACTCATGTTGCTTCAGCAGGGCATAGTCGTTCCCCGCTGCTGCCCTGAAGATCTCCTTGATGTCCGAGAGGTCGAACCTGACAAGCTTCGAAGATCGGACCATCCTTCGGAAGTCGGCGTGAAACTCCGGGACGCTCTCGTACCCTAGGAGGAGGTCGCCGCCTGATTTCTCTGCGGCTAGACCGCCGAGAACATTCGAGAGTTCATCCGTAACGTGGGCGGTACGCGAGCTACCAAACGCAATCTTGGCGGGATCGGACGTGAAATCGACTTCCCCGACCTTCAACTTAGTTAAGGCGCTGAGTTTGACACCGTGTAGATAGAGGAGGGTTGCGGCTTTGCACGAGGGAGTGGGATTGCCTACGGCAAGGAGCCAATTCAGGTCCCGGAGCGTCTTCAACGGCTCGCCCCCGTTAAAACCCACTATGTAATCGTCGACTATGGAAGTCCTGGACGCTGAGCGCTCGAAGAAGGCCTGGGAGGTCGCCGAAAGGCTGGGGATATCCTACAGGGTCGACGGCGAGAACGCACGTTTCACGGACCCGTTCATAGGAAAACTCACCGGGGCGACCATAGAACTCGTCAGAAGCGGCCAAGATGGACACCAACTTCGATTCCTTTGAAGGTTAGGTCGGCAACGTGACTAGGCCACGTGGTCCTGGGAGCGTTTCCAGCCTTCTTTAGCAGCAATCATCAGGAATGCTATTGCGGCAAATCCAACGATTTCAGAGGCCACAAGGTAGATGAGGGACCCCTCTTGGGTGCGGTCGATCGGGGACTGCGTGTTGAGAGTTATGACCATGTCCCCAGGGCCGTTCGCATAGGAGATTACCCTGCTAGTCCCATTGGAGACGACATCCATCTCGACATCGATTGCGATGTGCGCTGTGTATACCTTCCCCTGCTGGGCGTTGGAAGTGTAGCTGTCGTTTGTGAAGCTGAAAGCGGCGTTAACCGGACTTGCCAGGCTAAAGCGAGAACCATCAGCTAGGTCTGGGGATGCCTGTGGGCGCGCAAGCACGAAGTAGTTGCTGTCATTGTGCAACACTGCCGTCGCCTCCAGCACCAGCGCGTTCGCATTGTAGGAGCCGCTGACCCTGCTTATCGTCAACCGCACCGTGTTGTTCTGGTCCCAGTTCCAGCTTCTGGCGTATATTGCAGTTAGGTTCAGGGTCGTCCCGCCGGCGTCGAAGGTCCTTGAGAAGACTCCGGGTGCAGGGCTGCTTGAAGTCAGCGCAGGCGGGACAGCCGGCAGGATCAGCAACGCCACGCTGAAGAACGCCGCAACCTTGTTCAATTCTCTTCCCTGAGGGTGTCCCACTCGTTGGCGTAGTTTACCCTGCTTCCTTCCGCACGTCAAGCGGAGGGGGTCGGGGGTTCGATTTTGGAAAGCGGCGTGTTCTTACTCTCCGCTCCGGATGGAAGTGGCGAGATGGCAAAAGATCCGGTCTGCGGGATGCAAGTCAGCGAGTCCACCCAATTCAAATCGGAGCACGTGGGCCAGACCTTCCACTTCTGTTCGCAGGGGTGCAAGTCCAACTTCGACAAGGGGCCGATGAAATACATGGGTGGACGTGACATGGGCATGGGTCACCACTGGCCCACACCCTTCATTTTTTCACCGAGGCCGAACGAAAACAGTTAAAGATGAAAGGGCTGTCCCTCGAAATGGTTTGCCCCTGAAACTCGACGAGACCGACACCTCGATACTGAAAGCCTTGATGAATGACGGCAGGCTCTCGTTCAGGCAGATAGCGTCCCAGATTGGGGTGACGACGCCGACCGTCGAGAGCAGGGTGAAGAAGATGATGGAATCCGGGGTCATCAAGAAGATTGCCCCCATCCTCGACATCGACAAGGTGGAGAGGGGGGTTGCGGCGCTCCTGATGCTGAGAGTGGAGTTGTCGCAGGTCAGACCGGTGACCGAGAGATTGGCATCCCTCGACGAGGTGAGGAGCCTCTTCCTCTCAACGGGGGAGGCGAACATGATTGTGAGGGTGGCCGCCAGCAGCAACGAGTCGTTCCAGGACTTCCTGAGTGAAAGGGTCGCTCCCCTCGGCGTCCAGATCCTCTCCAGCGAGGTGATCACGAGGACCGTAAAGGACGAGCAGGGGGTGGCGCTGTATGGGGAGATGGCGGTGGCCCTCGTCTGCGACTTCTGCGGCGGGGAAATCAGCGGAAAGCCGTTCACGTTAAACGTGGAAGAGGGGAAACGGTTCCTCTGCTGCAAGACTTGCCTATCGAGCTACAAGGAGAAGTACGGGAACAACAGGAAATCCTCGTCTGGGACTGATTGGAACACCTGACGCTCCGGCAAGTTCCCGGCAAGGCGTTCTTGCCACATCGAAAGCAGGTACGGGCCAACGGTTCATCCTGTAAGTAGGCACAATAATCTATCCGGCGTCTCTCCCCACACCCGGGTGGCATGGAGAGATGACTGCAAAGAGGTCCAACCTGGTCGCTCTCGAACAACCAGAAGTCAGGGAGGACCAGGCAGCCTAGGCGGAGACGAAAGAAGAGGTCTCCCTCGAGGAAATCATGCGCGTGATTGGATATCCCGAGTCCTGGGCTGAGCTGGTCCGCGAGCCGCTGGCGGTCAACGTTCTATTGCCTGGAGGCGTGGCCTAGCCCAGGGCCCTCTCTAGATCCGAGAGCAAATCTTCTATGTCTTCTATCCCGACGGAGAGCCTCACGAGGGAATCGGAGATGCCGAGCTTCTCCCTCTCGGTCCGAGGGACGCTCGCGTGAGTCATCGACGCAGGGTGTTCGACCAGGGACTCGACTCCCCCCAGGCTCTCTGCCAACGAAAAGACCTTGAACTGGCGGAGTGTCCTTTCCATTTCACGCGCCCCTTCCTTGAAGACGAAAGACAACATTCCCCCTGGCCCTCTCATCTGGCGTGTCGCCAAGCTTCTCTGTGGGAACGAGCGAAGGCCGGGGAAGTTGACGCCCTTCACCTTGCTGTGACCCTCCAAGTATTCGGCTATCTTCTGCGCATTGCAGGCATGCCTTTCCATCCTTAGCTCCAAGGTCTTGATGCCCCTTGATACGAGGAAGCAATCGAAGGGCGAAAGGACGGCGCCGACGGAGTTCTGATTGAAGCGGACCTTCTCATGCATATCGTCGTCAGAAAGCATCAGCGCGCCGCCCACGACGTCGCTGTGTCCGCCCAAGTACTTGGTGGCACTGTGGACAACGACGTCGGCTCCAAACTCAAGGGGGTTCTGGAAATATGGTGAGGCGAACGTGTTGTCGACCACGGTGATTATGCCCCTCTCTCTTGCGAACTTTGAGATCCCCCGGATGTCGCAGAGCCTCAAGAGCGGGTTCGTGGGAGACTCTAGCCAGATCATCCTCGTGTTCTTCCTGACCGCTGCCTCCACGACACTCGTCTTCCTGGCATCCACGAAGTCGAAATCCAGTCCGAA
>JAKAPN010000157.1 GCA_021822995.1 archaeon | reverse complement strand
TTCTGGAGGGTCCCCTCGATGGTGATTCCGCTCACCGAAAGTGACAGCGGGGTGGCGTTCATCCCCTTCTGCGCGTAAGAGAGAGGCACGGTCAGTCTCTGGCCGGCTCCCATGATCAAGGTCGTGCTCGGAAGCTTGAGCGACAAGGACAGGGGGTTCGCAGCCGGCACCATCTCACCGATCGCGTCGCCGCCTATCTCCACGAACCAGAGCCTGCCGTCGGGCGCAAGGGTAACCGAGTAGACTCCGGCTATCCCAGTCGTGCAGCATGGCACAGGATATTCCGTCATCACGCCTGAAGACGGCAAGAACTCCGCGACCCTATTGCCGTAGTGTTCGCCGATCCAAACTGAACCGTTCGCGTCGACCGCGATCCCGTTGGGGAAGGTCACCGAATAGCCGTTCGCGCCGTGCGTCTGCGTGGTCCAATACTTCACCAAGGACTGGCCGGCAGGGTCGTAGCTGTCGAACGAGCTGTCGACATGTTCAGTGAACCAGAGTTTCCCCGACGGGCTCAGGGCGATGCCGCTGGGTGTCCTGATGCTGGAGCTGATCACTTCGGTCGAGCCCAGGAACGAAGTGGGATGAGTGAATTCGAACTGGTACGTCTGGTTCATCGGGGCGAACTCGGTGATGCCTTGGCTGGTCCCATTCCTGAGCTGAGAGACCACTGCTTTGCCCAGCATGTTCGAGTCTGCAGCCGTGAACCAGAGGTTACCGCTCCCATCCAGGACCATCCCTGCCGGGGCTGACTGGAACACGGGGAGGTCGTAGGAGAGAAAGGTCCCCTGTGCAGGGATGAACTCGGCTATCTGATTTGAGAAGAGGCAGGCTATCCATATGTCCCCTGACGGGGCAGCGAGCACCGCTCCGGGACCACATCCAAGCGTCTGGGTCTTGGTTCCAAGGGTGACGACCGACCCCGGGATCGGAAACTCGACGATGCCCGACCGGTTTGCAGGAAGCTCCCCGAGTTTGTTCGAAGTCAGCTCGACGAACCAGATGTTCCCGTACCTGTCCGCAGCGACGGCGTCGGGCGAAGACCGAGCGGTGGGGATGGGATATTGGGAGAAATTCCCCGTCGCTGGGTGGTACTCTCCGAGCATGTTTGTCCCCTGCTCCACGAACCAAAGGTTCCCAAGCGGGTCCGCGGCGATAGCCCAAGGCTGGGAGTTGGGTTCTGGCAGGCGGTGCTGGACCACCGTGTAGCCCCCAAACCAGCCGAAACTTGAAGCGCCGGACTGTGAAGCGACCTGGGCGGAGGCAGGCTCGGGACTCGCCCCGAACGCCGCAAGCGATACGAACAGGGCGGCGACTGCGAGGGCCATGCAGGTTTTGGTCCAGATGGGGGCTGACATCAGGAGAAAGACTTCGGCCCGAGCTGCTCAGTTTAACTTTTCTAGCGCGTAGGCGGACTGACCTAGGCGACCGGGCGGGTTGCGGCCGGCGCGCTCTTGTTGTCTACGTACATCAGAGTCGCGGCTACGGTCACTATGCCGAATATCGCGATCGCGAAGCAGAAGTGCGTGGTCGCGATAAGCGCGCTCAACCCTGACCCGACCACCTCGCCCCCAATCCCCACCTGGATCGGCACCAGTACTATCGCGAGCAACATGAGACGAGAGGGGAGCTGCAGCCGGGGGGACATCCGCCAGGTCTTGACCGTCGCGTACAGCATCACTAACCCGGTGAGGACGCTGAGGAACCTGTGGATGTATTCGATGATTGTGGGGTAGTGGCTGAACGAAGGAATCAGGACGCCGTTGCAGAGCGGCCAGCTGGCTCCGAAGCCGGTCCCGCACCCTGCACCGTATCCTCCGAGGGTGACGTAAGCGCCCCATGCGCTCAGGACGTAGATGGCCAGGGCAGCACCATAGACCCAGTGCCGGGCATTAGGCAAATGACCTTCGTTCGGCGCGAACGCAGTTCGTAGTTAAGACTTTCGCGGGGATGATCTTGTTTGCGCTGTTGCGCGCCCACCCATGCGAACGCGCCTTCGAGAAACTCGAAGCCATTCAGTGAGAAGACTCGTTCAACCCTTCGTTGAAAGCCAAAGGGAACCTCCAGAACCACTTTGGAGCCCTGAACGGCCATATTCAGCAGAAGAAAAGAGAGAACACAGGCGAGCCCAAGACGAGATGTCTTCTCCGCCTCGATAATTCGTATCGGGTCCATTCCATTCTGGGTCCGCCCAGCGACTGAGCGGCGCCCTTGATTCCGAGACGCATTTGACCGCGCATTAGCCTGCGCTCTAATCCGCCGTATGCGCGGCAGTAAGATGGGATGACACGGTTCAGAAATTGTTGCCTTTGCTTCGGCCCTCCATGTACGGTCCCAAAGGAACTTGAGAACGCACTACCGGACGTGAAGACGCGAGTCCTTTTTTCATGCGCGCGGAGCTGGAGCGCTCGACCCCTTTCAGAGGGATCAGTCAGTGTAGCAGGGCCGCCACGTAGAGGAGGAGCATCCCGAGCGCGATCATTGCAAACGTCCTGGGCCCGAAATAGGCCGGCGCCCGCCCCGGTGCCTCCGACATCGGACCCACGAGCCTGACGACGGCGTAGAGGGCAGCGGTCACCCCGAAAGCGAAGAAGTAGGTCGTGTCCATCTGGAAGAAGTATCCGAGAGCCGCTCCGATGGCGGACGGCCCGGCGAAAAGAAGCCCAAGCAGAGGGACCTCCCACCACGAAGGCTTGACTTCGGCCCCACGGAGATAGACACCGTACAATGCCGCCACGATGCTCGCTTCGAGGAACTTGTGGATCGGGTATGAGACGAGTGCCGGAAAGGTCCCGAACGCCTGCACCAGCGATTGCAGCTCGCCCCCGTTCGAAGGCGCGGCCGCCACAGCCGACACGGCCCCCCACCCCTCCCCCAGCCCGTGGACGCCCATCACCAGCGCGACAGCCGCCGGGATGAGGAGAAGCGCCTTCCGGGTCGGGATGGCGCCCGGGCGGGGGATGGAAAGGCGGTCGAACGCGGCGAGCACCAGAACGCCTGCCACAAAAGACAGCACCAGGACGACGTGTGGGAGCCCTCCGAAGAGGTAGGGAGGATAGATCGCGTTATTCTCGCCCAGGGATGCGGCATCGACCATCGTGTCGTAGAAGTACCAGAACGCCAGCCCGACACCCAGGGCGCCCAGGTAACGCGCCCGCAGCCTGAGGCTCGGAATAAGGTACAACGCGGCATAGGCGGGGATGAACGTGGCCAGCGCGAGGCTCGGCACTAAGAACGAGAATGAGATCATCGCTGCCCCGCTGGCTTCGGTCCTTCGTCCGCGTGTTAAGAATTGCGCCGCGGCCTGCGACCGGCCATTAGAGCTAAGTCACCACGAGGGCGCCGTTCTGCATCAGGGGATGGATCGAACAGAGTATGCTGCAGTAGATCCTATACGTTCCAGCCTTCGTCGCTGTGAAGGTGACGTCGTAGGACTGGCCAACCGGTATGGCGATCAGGTTGTTATGTCCGTTCTGCTGTATGTCGTCGTAATATGAGATCTGGAATCCATGGGGCTCGCTGGTTGCGCAGTTTATCACGTGGATAGAGACCACTTGGCCCACCTTGACGTTCAGCGTCGGCCACGCCGTCGTCGTCGGCACGTACGCGCTCCCGTTGAGCCCGGCGTATGGGCTCGGATAGTCCCCCTCGACGATCAGGAAGTATGCGTGCCCGCCTGTACCGCCGCTGGCGACGTGTTCGACCTGAGTCGCGTTCGAAGTTGACACCGAAGCGCAGGTGGCCTGCATCAGATTGGGCTCGCCGACCGTGCTCGGAGGTTGAGAGTATGCGAAGACGTAGGCGATGGCAGCTGCCGCACCGATGACCAGCAGCACAACCGCTCCCATGATGATGGCCCTCTTCATCCGGGGCCGGCGGCTAACTTCGGCACTC
>JAKAPN010000156.1 GCA_021822995.1 archaeon | reverse complement strand
TCGCTGTCGGCCCTGCCGATGGCCTGGGGTGCAGCCCGAGTCGACGCCGGTTATACGCGCGAGGCTGGGAATATTCCGGGCTGTTCTCGGGTCAGGAGCGGAGCCTTGTGCTCACCAGAGCCCGGCGCGGTCAGGCGACTGCGCCCAGGGAAAGTGGAGGAGCGCGGGCAGAGGTTGAGAAGCACGAAGGAGGAGGTACGCAGGACGGTGGAAGGCCTTCTTCGGTCGAGTGGGGTGTGGAGCTCCATGCTTAGCACCGCCTCGACCTAAGAAGTGCCCGAATCCAGAGCGCGGGCCAAGCCCACAGTGCGGATCGACCTCTGCTCCGCGGTCTGAAGCTGGAACGGGGCGTGGAATCCTGACCTCGCCTGACCCTGCACGGGAGCAGACGAAGACAGCGAGGGGCGGCTTCTCTTTAATTACCGCCATTAGGGCAGTGTCTTAGCCATGAGCGAAACGAAAGCTCAGAACGGCGACACGGTGTCAGTCCACTATGTCGGGAAGTTCCCGGGCGGGAAGGTCTTCGACACCAGTATGAAGGCTGAGGCGATGAAGTCAGGACTGTACACCCCGGCGCGGGACTACAAGCCCCTTCAAGTCGTGCTTGGCCAGCACCAGGTGATAAGCGGCTTCGAGGAGGCACTCGTTGGCATGCAGGTAAACGAAACCAAGGAGATCACACTCCCTCCGGAAAGAGCCTATGGGAAGACAGGCAGGCATCCCATGGCAGGGAAGACTCTTCAGTTCAGGCTGCTCGTGACAAGCATCAAAAGGCCCTGACTCTACGACACTGGCTGGCATTCGAGTTCATTGTGCACTCCCGTTGACCCCGAAGCTATTTACATCGGCTGCCCTGCCCAGACGCCAAGACATGGCGAAGAGATGGTTCACGATAGATACCGGCGCCGAGAAGATACCAGTGGAAGGCCACGCCCACCAGAACGTGGCGGTGAAGTACCTCATGAAGCGCAGGCGGAGCCTGATATTCACCAAGGATCCAGCCAAGGTCGAGAAGCTCTTCTCTGAAGTCCCAAAGCAGGTGAGCATCATTGGGGCGAACGTCACAAAGACGTACAAAGTCACCTGGGAGAGAGTGAGCACCGGAGAGTTCGCCGGTGCCAGATTCACCTTTACATTGGAAGAAGTGGGGTAACCTTTAGTTAAGGCCCATCAAGGGATGGCCATGGCGCCAGGTTACAGACGTGATGCTTACAGCGATGCCATAAACAGGGTACGTTCGGAGCACTCCGACTCTATGAAGCATGCGAGCATGACCGTCGAATGTCCCAAGTGTGGCGCAAGGCAGGTCATCACAGACAAACCTGGCATGAGGGTCTGCGTCAAGTGCGGCTTCGAATTCAAACCGCTGCAGCAGTGACGCTGCACTCACGGCATTAAGATTAGCTTATGTATTGATGCCTCGAACCCGTCTTGTCTTGATGCGACCCCCTAGACCTATGGGTATAGCTATCTTGGCAATCTTGGAGATTCTTGGAGGTTTGCTCATACTTTTCCTCGGCCTCGCCGTGGCTGCCGTAAGCGGGACGCTCTTCTCAGCCCTCGGCCTCGCCGTACCAGCAGGGATAGGCATCGCCGCAGGGGGCGTGGTGGGCGTATTCGGGCTACTAGGCCTCCTTGTAGGCTGGGGCCTTTGGATGGGGAAGGGGTGGGCAAGAATACTGGCTATCATCCTCTCTGGTCTCGGAGTCTTGGCCAGCCTCGCGGGACTCGCTTTGGGTTCGATTCCAAGCGTCGTGGGGCTGGTCATCGACGGGCTCATACTATGGTATCTGTTCCGGCCTAATGTACGAGCATTCTTCGGACGGAGCGCCCAGCCTATGCCCACCCAACCAACGCCGTCGGCTTAAACTGCGAAAGCCTGGGGAGGGTGCGTCCTCCAAAAGTTGCCTGGACGCCGTAGGTGTAGTGAGAGTCACCCTGGTGGTTGCTCCACCACATCTAGGCTCTGCCGGTGCTACTTGCTCCCTTTCCAGGCTTGAGCCCTCTTGCAGAACTCCTCAGCCTCGTTCGCTGCAACGTTGCAGCGCTCGTAGTGTCTTACTACTTCACGGAGGAGCTCTTCAACGGGCGTAGGCGCGCCAGGGCACTCTGAGTCCAGCTGGGACCTTATCTCCATCAAAGGTTGCCAGACATCACTTGGGATGACGACGGGGACCCCCTGCTTGCTTGAAGACATGGCCGCCTGGCTGTTCCTCGCGTATTTCTGGATTAGGCGGGACTCTATAACCCGATGCTGTTGATGACGCCACCAGAGTTCGCGTCAATCACCAACACAATCTTCCCGTTCTTGTGCTGGTATCGCACGAACCAGACAGGGGCGTGAAGTAGCTCGGCATCGCCGACGTCCGACTCTGTGGTGAGCTTCTGGATCATGTGGTGTGCGGCATGCGCCTTTTGCGCCTGCAGCTGATCCACTAGCGTCTTGGCCTGGGTCTTGGCCACCTCCTCGCCTACGTCCCCGTTGAGGACCTTGATTCCTTTCACCTTGGCCGCGTCAAACACCACCCTGTCAGCTAGGTTGAACTGGTAGTCTTTGGGCTGGTAGTCAGTGAGGGCCTTCAAGCCGACTATAGGGAAGTTGTAGTCGTTGTCCAGCTGATATGCCCTCCTGTTTCCCTGGCCCCCACCCGCGAACCCTCCTCCTCCCATCACCGTCCCAAGCATCATCCCAGTGAACAAGCCTCCTCCTCCGAACCCGTTGTCTCTCCCGCCGCCCAGGGCGCCCCCCATTATCCCGGCCAGGGCAGCGGTGGTTGCTATCTGGCCTGCCTCGGCTGCCATATCCACGGCCACCAAGGATGTTCTCGCAGAAACAGGGAGCAGCCAATATGGTACCATCGCAAGATTGACTTCTTCCAACGTGGATGACTCCTGAAGATGGCGGTGAAGTAGTCCCCTGTCCATCAGCCCATGAATCTCCTTCATCACGTCGTCCTGCTGAGAAATCTTGACCGGGAGCATGGTGTGCTTGTCGATGCTCTTCCATCCTTCGTTCCCGAGTGAGATGCTGCTACCGCAGTACTCGCAGGTGATGAACATCTCGCCGAACTTGGGAACTATTGGGGCGCCGCAACTAGGGCACTTCAGAGCGGTCGCGTTCGTTGGGGCGATGACCTCTTGTCGTGCGGCCGCCACCTGGGGTGCCGCCTGGGAAGCTTGGCCGACTTTCGTCCCGCATTTGTAGCAGAACCCAGCGTCGTCAGGCAACTGGGCTCCACACTTCTGGCAGAACATCAAGAATCACCTAGAGCTTGGTCCCACAGTTGTTGCAAAATTTCGAACCTGCGGTTATCGAGCTTCCACAGTTTGGACAGAACTTCGCCGCCCCTGCAGGTGCAGATGGACCTTGAGGCGCGGTCATGGTGGCCCCACAGTTTGGACAGAACTTCGAAGTCGTCGGAACCAACGATCCGCAATTGGGACAGCTTCTAGACTGGATGTTCTGGCCCATCCCCTGGGCCATCTGTCCTCCGATGGCGTAGCCAACGCCCAGACCGGCCCCGAGCCCGGCTGTCACGCCCGCCCCTCCTGAGGGATTCCTTGCCGCATCGTCGATGGCCTTCCCGGTCTGGTACTGCATATAGTTGACGCCGAGCACCTGCATCTCAGATCTCGTGTCGATGGCCTTCTGGACGTCGTCTGGGAGGCTTATCGTCAGTCCGGATATCTTGTTGATCTCGATGCCAAACTGGCCGAGGTTGTCTGGACCTGAGGCGAGCACCACCTGTTCAACGTTCATGAGGTTGGCAGCCAGGTCGGTGACCTTCAAACCCTGCTGCTTCATCTTCCCCAGGGCGTTGTAGACGAGGATGACAATCTGCTCCTTCACCCTCCCTTCCACGTCATCGGAGGTGTCCGCGCCGAAGGTTCCGACGAACTGGTTGATGAAAAGCTCAGGG
>JAKAPN010000155.1 GCA_021822995.1 archaeon | reverse complement strand
CGGAGATCTTCATGGAAGTTTCAAGGCGGACTCCCGCGGTGTCCTTCAAACTGACGGAATAGCACTTAACGTTCATATGGACGCAGGGGCGGTCGCGACACAGTTGGACCCTCTTATCCTCCTCGATCAGGCGGTGGCACAGGAGAAGGTGCCCAGGGCCCTGGCGAAGAGGGTGAGGTTGAAGATGAAGTACCTCCAGGGCGCGGTCGAGCGGGTCGAGAAGTCGAGCGGGCTCAGGTATCCGCCGTACTACGTCGAGCCTGTCCTCCCGGTTTCGAAGTCAGGGAGCGAATACGGGCAGATGGGGGTACTCTTCGCTCGGGTCATGCCAACGACGCTGAACGGCAGCGTCCTGATACTGGTCCAGTTCACTGCAGCCCTCTTGGTATACGGGACGAAGGGGACGATCGAAGCGGTCGCCGCCCACGAGTTCACGCACTACGTCGATCTCGTGAGGAAGCTCAGCACAGCCAACGTCGTCAGCGACGAGCGGGCGACCACCCTATACGAGGCGTCTTACGCCGACGACGAGCGAGTATTCCCGCCGAAGCTCATCTTCTCCGACAAGCCCCTCGTCTCTCTCATCAGCCGCAAGTTCAAGGACCAGCTGGTGGACCAGGCGCTCAACAAGAAGGTGGGGGACTCGTGGATCGCGAAGGACCTGCCCATACGCTGGGTCGGCCCTGAAGACAACTGGGTCAAGGTCCCGATGGAAGCTGTCGCGGCCACCCGGTTCGACCCCGCTGTGCTGGCCAAGGTCGCCCAGCTGGAAGCGAAGAAGCCCAGTTGAGGCTGACAGCTGAAGAGAGGCAGACGCTGAGCGAGCTCGCCGGGACCCTCGTCCACCCTGACAGGATCGCGGGGGTCGCGGCCTATGGCTCGAAGGTCGCCGGGTACGCGCGCCCGGACTCTGACTACGACATCGTGGTCGTGTCCAAGCGGTTCAGAGAAGGGGTCCGATACCGATACCTCGACGCTCCGATCGCGGTATCCGCCCTCATCGTGGACCAGGAGATGCTCGACCTGGACGCCCGCTCGTCGCACCTGGGCGAGTTCGTGGTCGGTCGGTTCCTCAACATTTACGAGCCTATTTCAAACCCGGAGCTCTTCAAGACCGTAGAGCTCGAATACAAGAAGAGGGTGATGGTCGAGGCGCTCCTCGAGCTCTCTTCCGACTACGGCGAGTTCGGGAGGCACCTGCTGGTCCCCTACGACTACTTCCTCTTCGACAAGCTCCACCGCCGGGCAGCCATCTACCCGCCGGCGACCTACAGCTACGTGCACACCTACACCTGCGCCCTCGGGGACGAAAACAGGCGCGCCTCCACAGCCGGGTTCGAGGCGGCGGCCCTCGCCCTCCAGCCGAGGGGGTTCCTCCGGTCCGACCCCGCCGGCGTCAGGCTGGTCCCTGAGAAGCTCAAGGGAGACGCGTTCACTCGGGTGCAGTCTCTCTTTTCCGTGACCGCGAGGGGAGTCACCCAGTACGCGGTCCACGGATACGCAGGCAGAGTGGGCCCCTCGGTCTTCAGCAGGGAAGCCCTCTCGAAGCTGAGGCGGATGAGGGAGAACCCTCCACCGTTCGTCCCCCTGGAGCGGCCCAGGTCACTTCTCCGGCTCGAGGAAGGTTCGGTCATCCCGGACGCTTCGTTCCTGGTGAAGGAGCTCGCGCGCCTTCTGGGGTTCGAGTCTTACTCGACGAAAGAGTCCGACATCGGAGAGCCTTATTCCACGACGCGGGTCCTCACCTTCAAGGACTCGGCCAGGGAGAAGGCGGTGGTTGTAAAGAACTACACCGACGTCCGGTCGCTGAAGTGGGCGCTCCTCGGCATTTGGGCCTCGGCCGCGAACAAGTTCAGCACCGGGCCCGTGTCCCGCATGGACAGGGAGTACGGGATGACGCTGGCGCTTAGGGCGAAAGGGGTGCTCGTCCCGCTGATACTCGCTGCCGCCCCGGCGGAAAGGATACTGATCAAGGACTTCATCGCCGGGCCGACCCTCGCCTCTCAGATCAACGACGTCCTGAAGGGAGACGCGCACGGTACCGGCTCGGTCGAGGAGTACGGGCGGCTAATGGCCAAGGTCCACGGGTGGGGAGTGGCGGTAGGGGACACGAAGCCGAGCAACGTGATCGTGTCGAAGGAGGGACTCTACCTGACCGACCTGGAGCAGGCGGTGTTCGGGGGGGACAAGGCGTGGGACATCGCCGAGTTCCTGTACTACACGGCCAAGCTGTCGGTGAGGGAGGACGCGATGCGGGAGGTCGCGGTGGCTTTCCTGGCGTCCTACGCGCAGGGGGGTGACGGCTCGAGCATCGCGAAGGCGAAGGGGCCGAAGTACTTTGGGCCGTTCAGGCCGTTCCTCACGCCGGGGATGGCGAAGATGCTCCGGGACCTTCTGACAGATTACGCCTAGCTTTTCTGCGTGTACGTGGTGTACCCGCAGTGGCCGCAGGTCAGGCGGTTGCCGTGATGGGCCATGAAGTACCCTTTTCCGCACCTTGGACAGTCCTTCCTCTGTCTCGTCAGCGAGTCGCCGTCTATCTTGTAGAGCTTGTGGACCTGTATCCTTCGCTTGGGAGCCTTCGGCTTCTCCTTCTTCTCCGGCTTCTTCTCCTCCACTGGCGCCGCTGGCTCGGCCGGAGCGGCGGGTGCGGGCGCAGGTGCCGGTGCTTTCGACATTCCTACTTCTTCGCCTCCGCAGCAGGGGCAGGCGCCTTCGCCTTCTTCCTTTCCTGCTTCAGCTTCTCCCTCTCCTCCTTGCTGAGCGACCTTTCGTCCAAGTATGACGGGTGCACGTTCTTCTTCGACGCCGCAGACCCGTAGACGTAGAACTTCCCTCTGATCCGGGTCGTCCCCGACTCTCCTTCCATCCTGATCAGCGCGACGTTCTCCACAGCCGTCCCCATTTCCTGGGCGACCGCGGCTATGGCCTCCTTCCTCGAAATCTTACCTGATTTGTCGTCCATGGTCAGCTCTACCTTCGCCCTGTCCAGGACCTTCGACTCTGACTTCTTCTCTACCGGCAAGCAGGCAGCCCGAATCTGGCGGGGATATTAAGTTGAAGTTAGCTGAGGCCCTTTATCCCCATCTCGGCTAGAATGGCCCTGTTCCGCGACTTCGACACCGCGCTCACCTTGACGGTCACCACCCCCACTCCGGGCTGCCCGTAGAACACGACCGATGAGATGGGAGCCATCGCCACAGCCAGCATGACCATGAGGTCCTCTTCGCCCTCTACCAGCACCCTCACGGGCTTCGTCCCCTCGAACGCCTTGCTCATGCCTGCTATCGCCGAGGTGGTGAGGGAGCCTGCGGGGTTCTTCACCCTGACCAGGCGGCGGTAGGGGACGTGGGGGGGCTCCCGTCTGCTGCGCCTCTCGAACCCGTCCACCACCTGAACGTCAGGGGTTCGACCCATCGTTCCCAGGGTCTCGGTCACCCGGTCTCCGACCGTGATTGCCATCGGGACACGTTGGACGAACGCTGCGAACTCGCTCCCGGCCGTCTCCTCGGCGCCGAAGACCCGCCCGAGGGGCTTCGCCAGCTTCGGCCTCAGCCCTTCAGGGAGCCTGTGCACCCTGCGCAATGGGTCAGCTTACCTTCAGCGCGTATCTTCCGGGTTTCGTGATCCCCAGTGTCTTTGCCACCTGGGACTTCTCGGAGTTGATGATTATGATCAGTCCCGACCACTCGTTGCTGAGCTCGGTCGACCCGTCGTTGGGGCAGGCCTTCTCGGTGGTCAGCAACCTGCATTTGCGGCATGCAAGCTCTCTCATCGACCCTACTTCTCCGATCTTTCCTCTGCCTTCCGCGCCTTGCCCGCCTTCGCGACATCGTCGTCTATCCACTCGAGTGCGCCGAGGAACGGCTGCCTGCAGGTGACCCCGATCTTCCCCATCGAGATGCCGTGGCCCAGGCTGACCGCTGTGATCCTGACCCTC
>JAKAPN010000154.1 GCA_021822995.1 archaeon | reverse complement strand
TGCAGACATTGGTGTGAGGGAGCTGGAAGTGAGGGTCGAGGGCGAGGAGAAGCCCATCTACAGGAAGAAGATCGAGGTGAAGGTCAAGGGGGCGAGGTCGCTAGAGATGAGGAAGGTCGATTGAGCCTTGCTCGCTTCGGACCAGCTCAGCGATAGGTTGGTATGACGCCCTCCTTGAGGTAACGAATGAGTAGGTTGGCGACGAATCCTAGGAAGATTCCAATCCATAGGTATCCGACATAGTCGACTGCGAACGCGAGTGTTCCTCCGCTCCCAACAATCGCGGCCGCGACGACTGCGAACGCTTTTGCATCCCATTTTCTGTTCTTGCCGTAGGCGGTGTGTCCAAGCAGGTAGCCCAGAACAGCCCCGACTGCCAAGGCGCCGACCTCGTTAACCACCATGCGAGGGGCATGGTTGAGAATCATCACTTCTAAAGGTTGGTTCGTGGCTTTTCCGATGGCTGTCGAAGGTAGCCGACTGCCGAAGTCTTTTCGTGGACCTGCGCCGGAGTAATGGGCACCCGGATATGAATCCAGGTCGTTCTTTGAGCAACAGGTCTTCTCTGCCGTTTTAACAATAGGAATCCTCCTTTGGCGATGCCGTACGTCTACGAGGTCGGCCCCATCAACTACTTCAATCTCGGCGAGGCCGAAAGGAGCGCAGTCCTCGCCGGTTTCGCCTCAGCCCTTCAGCAACTAAGCTCCGCCGTGACCTTCCGCATCAAACTCGACAACATGAGCGTCGTCGTCGGGAACGAGCTGTACAGCGTGAACTACAGGCGCTACTTCATTGAGAGCGATCAGCCCCTGGAGGTGTTCCTTGCAACGATGGGCCTGCAGGAGAGGTACGTCAGGCTGATGGAGACGCCCGGGTACAAGGTCGTCAGCAACCTCCCCAGATACGCGGTCCTCGACAACGGGGACTTGGCGAAGGCCTACACCATCACCGGCGTCTCTTCCGACCTCGACGTTGCTTTCCTCGCTAGGGAAATGGGAGAAGGGAGCATAATCGACATGACCGACGAGGTACGCATCAGGATAGAGCCGCTCAAAAGGGACGAATCGAAAGGCGTGATCAGGCTGCACGCAGACACCCTTCAAGCGAAGGCCGCTCTCGTCGAAGTCGCAGGGGGGAGAGACAGGGAGCTCTCGCAGGAGGCCCTAATGGCGGAAGAGGCCGCCCAGTCGGTCATTTCAGGGGCTCAGAAGCTCTTCAGGGTCTCCTGCGTCCTCGTCCTGAAGGAGCGTAACCTCGACTCATTGAGGAAGAAGGCAGACGCGTTCTATGACATGGTCATGGGGGTGGTCACAGAACTCGACTCTCCCAAGGGGATACAGTACATCATGGTCACTGGAAAGGGGCCAAGGCACCTCCGAGGGGCGAACCTGCTGATGCCCACGGACAGCGTCCTCGCCTTCTTCCCCTTCGCTGGCTTCGACGTCATCGAGCACGACGGGATCTTCCTCGGGACCAACCTCCAGACCAAGGGGCCAATAATCTACGATCTCTACAGGAAGTCGAACCCCCACGCGATAGTCGTAGGAAAAAGCGGGCAAGGAAAATCGATGCTGCTGAAAAGCTGGGTCTCCAGGATGGCACTCACCTACCCAGACCTCGCATTCATGGCCTTCGACAGCGTGAACCAGAGCGAGTACGGAAATGGTGCCGACGGCTCCTATGAGCACAGCTTCGCAGGCGTCACCGGGGCGAAGGTGGTGAGGTTCAACCCGTCTCAGCCTATGGGCCTGGATCCACTCCGCTTCTTCGGGAGGAGGCAGGCCGCCTCCCTCCTGGCGAAGATGGCCGGGATCGGGATAGACGAAAGAAGCCTCAAGGCGGAGCTGAACGAGATCGCACAGTCTGGAAGCGTTTCCACTACGCAGGACGTCTTCGACTCGAAGATGTCCGAGGAACTGAGGAAGAGGGTCAACGGGAACCTTAGGCCGCTGAGCTTCATGTTCGAGGGGGAGCCCCAGCAGCCCTACATGAGGACGATATTCGTCCTCGACGACCTCCCCAACGACGAGGAATTGAGGGGCTCGGCCGTGGTGCTGGCCAGCGCCCTGGCGATGGCCGCCCTGAAATCGCTCCCGATACCGCAGAAGAAGATCCTCCTGATTGACGAGGCCTGGGCCTTTCTGGCCACCGACGACAGGGGGAGGCTCTACTTCTCCGAGGCCATGGACATTGTGAGCGAGATGGCAAGGACTGGCAGGCATTACAACATCGCCCTGGTCTTGGCCACCCAGTACGGGAAGGACCTGATGAACGGGCAAGGGAAGACGGTCCTCGAGTCGTGCGCCACCAAGGTCCTCCTCCACCAGGACGCGGCCGGTCAAGGAGGGGGCTCAGACCTGGCCCAGCAGATCTTCGGCCTGAGCGACCAGGAGAGGACCTTCGTGGAACGGGCCGACAGGGGGTTCGGCATACTCTTCACCGAGCAGGGGAGGGTGCCCTTCTACAACAAGCTGACCGAGATGGAGTATTCGTACTTCACGACGAAGCCCGAGGAGGTGGGGCAGAAGCCCGCCACCCCTTGAACGCTATCTCCCGGCAGGGCACATCTCTGCGTCCAGAATCAGGTCGGTGAGATGCGCCTGGGCCTTTCTGAGAAACTCGAGATAGGCCCTCTCGTTGCCCTCTTCGAGCGACATCGACGCGACGAACAGGTCCACGCTCACTTCAATCATCTCCGCCTCGCGGTCGTACTCCGTCTCTTCGGCCATCGATAACGTACCCGCCCTCGCCTTATAGTGACCCCCGTCATACAAAGCCCCGTCGAGACGGTCGGCGCGAAGGTGAATGCCTGCTCAGCCTAGCTCCTGAGCAGGGTTTCGGCGGAAGTGGAACAGGTGGGTGTGGCACCTGCAATCGGAAGAGCCGAAGCCAGGCGCTACGATATTGCCGCCAGGGAGCCTCTCGACCTTCCGGTTGAGCCCGCACTCCGATAGTCGGCGTCCACGGTACCGTTTCACCTCGGCTATGTCACCGTATCGGAGGACGTAGTCGACGTGCCACCGCAGCCTCTTCTCCTTCCTCAGATGTCGAGCTATCCGGGATTCGAGACCCCGCCACGCACTCCCAGTATAGACGTAGTAGCCTGACGGGAAGGCGAAGCGCCCGAGGCGCCCCACTCCGATGGACTGCTTCCTTTTCAGCCGGATTACGAGCTGGTAGAGGCCGGAGTCGGTACCTTCCAAGAAAAGTCGGCGGGGAGCCGTCCGTCTTCGTTTTAAGCCCGAAGGCCCTCCAGGGGCATGCGAGAGGAGGAAGAGTTCCGGCCGGTACTGAGAGAGCTCATGGAGCTGGTGCTCTGGGCATGCGTCATCATCACGGCCGCGCTTGCCGTCCCGATTGGTCTCGACCTGTTTCCAGCCGCGGTCCTGTCGCTTCTGGGCCTCGTATTGACCGCCGCCATCCTCGTCTTCGTCGCCGCCGCTCTCCGGGTGTACTGGATTCACTCCACCGACCACTACGCGATAGGGCAGGACTATGTCAGGATAGAGCGCAGAACCATCGAGACTTCGTGGATCATACCATTCAGCGCGGTGACAGGAACAGAGTGTAGATGCATCCCCTTCACACGCTCCAGGATTGGTTCCGTCGTCATCTTCACGGTGACAGGGTTTCGCATGGCTCTGCGCAACGTCAAGGATCCGCGTGCCGTGGCGGAGAGGATCAAGCCCGTAGCCGGAGAGCCCATCCTCAGGCCCAGCGTCGGGTAAGCGAGTTCGGAAAATTGTGTCCCGTAATAGAAAAGGCGTCAGCACGATCATAGCGACGATCCTGACCATCTCCCTCGCGGTGGTCGGCTCCGCGGTGTACTACGTCGCGGTCACGTCGTACATGAGGCCCCAGGCGGGGCTCTCGCCAGAAGTCGAAATCAGCGTGGGGGCGTCGGGGTTCACTATCGTCAGCGCCCAGGTGGTCAACACCGGAGGGATTCCGTTCACATCTCTCA
>JAKAPN010000153.1 GCA_021822995.1 archaeon | reverse complement strand
GCGCTACAGTCGTACGGCCTGAACTACCCCAAGCAGTCGGTCGCGGTGGCGCTGCTGAGGCTGGCCAAGACGACGAAGATCAGGCGCTTCAAGGCCGAAGACGGGGAGTACGTCTACACGTCGGCCGCGGCGGTGGCCGCGTACCAGCAGGCCGCTGACCAGAGCCATCTGGAACTCGCGCCCGCCCAGCAGGATTAGCTGCGCCGGGTCCACGTTCTGTTTCGCGATATTCATTTAAACAGACCAGGAAACGTGGGGGGAGAGTAGCGCTACATGTCGAGCGAAAGAGAGCTTAGGGTGCAGGTCAGCTATGGGGAAGACCGGACGGAGTTTTCGGGCTCCCCCGAGGTCGTGATGAGGTCGCTGCACGAGTTCGTCTCGAAGATGATCCCCAACATGGACCTGGCCCGGGTCATCAGCGTGAACTACTCCCTGAACGACCTGATACAGATGTTCAAGGAGTACGTCAGGGTCACCCCCGAGGGTCCCAGGGTCTGGACCCAGGACAAGAAGCTGAGCGACAGGGACGTCATCACGCTGCAGCTCGTCGCTGCGAAGATTGCGAGCCAGAGCGGGAAGATGCAGTCGGACGCGATGAGCGTGGGCGACATCGAAGCCGCCACGGGGCTCTACCCGAAGACCATAAGCTCGAGGCTGAGCGAGCTGACAAAGTCCGCCCATGTGGAGCGGATCGACTCCGACCAGGGGGGGAAATACCGGGTGACGACGGTGGGGACGAACCGCCTCGCCGAGCAGCTGTCTAAGAAGTTCCGGCCTGCCCCTTGAAGGGGTACTTCTGCACGTACTGATAGTTCCTCATGCTCCCGTCCCTGAACAGGGACCCTTCCCTCACCAGGTCCACGAGCGTGTGGGAGACCGCTGTCTTGTCGTAGTGGTACCCCCTCCTGCTCATCTCTTCGTGGACTTCTGAAAGCGAGCGGGGTGACGCGAACCAACCCTCCTTCCACATGGTTGTGATGACGCTCCTGCTGGTCTCCCCCTTCCTCTCGTCCGGGCGGGTGTCCTGGGATTCGACGAGGGCCGGCTCTTTCGACGCCATCCCGGCGAGGACGCTCTCGACCGCCTGCTGCACCCTGTCCTCTCTCGTGTTGATCTCTATCTCCCATGCTCCTCTCTTCAGCCTGACGGTGACCATGGGGTGCTGTTCGCTTTCGGACAACTCGATCTTGTTGCGCTTGTTGTCCAAGATGCCCGTATTTGAACTCGTGAGGCTCACTTCGCCCTGGAGCGCGGCCTGCAATCTGCGCAGGGACGCATGAGACGGAGATTTAAGTTGATTGGCCATGTTGCGCAGGTGTTGCGCAATACTTATCTACCTTTGTTGCGTAGTCCATGATGCGCAAGATGGCCATCACAACACTCCCGCCGCTGCAGGATGAGCAGCTCGCCGTCCTCGACTCCCTGACGAGGGAGTTCGAAGAAGCGTTCGCCGAGCTGGCAGAGAGCGCCGAAAGGGAGCTCTCCGGCAAGCCGTTCATCTTCAGCAGCTACGGCAGGGAGCTCTATCCGTACTTCGAGACGACCGACGCGAACCTGGTCCCTGGGTGCATAATTCCCCTCAAAGAAGGGCGACCAATCGCGTCAGTCGACTCGACGTGCGTCCTGGTGGGCGAAACCTCCAGGGGGGCGCTTTACGCTGCGCGGACTGCGGTGGGGATCTCGTACGAAGGCTCCCTGAGGCGGTTCTTCCGGCTGGGGCCTATCATGGTCTACGCGAGCTCTTCGGGGCTCAGCGGCCTTACCTCGCGGCTCCAGTCGTCGGAGCTGGACCTGCTGCTGTCAGACCACGCGGTGGCGGAGCGCTACATTCGCAACACGGTGGAGCGCAGGGTGATAGACGCGCTCGCAGCCGGGGACGAGAAGACGGTGATCATGGCGGACGGGTCGCTCAAGCACCCCATGGGGCAGTTCGGCGGCTCGGCGGTCAGGCGGGGCGGGATCGGACGGACGATGGTCGGCTTCTCAAAGTCGAGCAACCTGATACTCTCCGAGGACGCCATGGCGTCGCTGTCGAAGGCGCCCCTCGCGTCCTACCACGTGCTCGACGACGGCCCGTGCAGCACGGTCCTGGCGAAGTTCACGACCGACGGGCTCGTCTTCAGGCTGGACATAGCCGGACCCGAACCGGCAGAGACGGTGCTCGGCAGGATCATGTGGAACGACGCGTTCGCTTCTGGGTACCCCGACTCGCTGAAGGTTGCGCACCACCTGTCGATCTTCTCGAAGGCGGACGACCAGGCGCTGAAGGCGTTCGTGACGAAGAGGTTCGGGGTGAAGCGGCTGCACACCTTCCCACTCAGGAAGATAGCTCTGGGGAGCTTCCGGGGAGGCGCGTAGCCTGAAGATACTGAAGAAGGAGGGGGACGACATACTGGTGATAGCCTCACCGAGGGAGCGCGTGTACGTGGGGGACTACCTCGTCGCGATCGAGGCGCAGAAGAGCCTGGTCCTCCAGGTGTACGACGAGCGCTACCTCGACGTCGAGGGGATCGAGGAGGAGATAGCGAGGGAAGAGGTGCTCTCGGCTTCCGCGGCCGGGGTCACCTCGGACCCGACGGAGCTCACGACGATATCGACCCTCATACGCGACATGCGGATACTCCTCTGCAAGGCGCGGGGGACCATATCGGGAGGGAGGCTCACCCCCAGGGCCAACTGGATGCCTTCGAGGACGAACTCCACCGTGTCGCGCCTCATGGTCGAGGACCTGACCGGGGCGGTAGAGACGCTGGGGGTCCGTGACATCAGGCTCGGCACGGTCGACGCCGGGTCGTCGTTCTGCATCCCGGCGGAGGCGCTCGACGGGAGGATAACCGTGATCACAGGCAGGAAGGAGTCCGGCAAGTCCCACCTCGCCAAGATACTCCTCCGTGGGCTCTTGGAGAACAGGGCCTACGCGGTGGTCTTCGACCTCAACGACGAGTACGGCACAATCGGACAGCACAAGGACGGGTCGGAGACTGACCAGGCGCGCAAGCTGAAGGTGATGCGCCCCGGGAGGGACCTGAAGTTCTCCCTCTCCTCTGTGGGGATCCGCTCGATATCGAACCTGCTTTCGCACTCCCTGGACATGCCTGGGACGTCGCTCAGGGAGTTCATGAAGATCTGGGAGCAGCTGGACGGGAGGGACGAGCTGTCCCTCGCTTCCCTGGAGACGGCGATACAGATGTGGAGGTGCAACGAGTTCGTCAGGGACGCCCTGTTCGCGAGGTATCACACCCTCGCTTCGTGCGGCCTGTTCACCGACTCCCCCCACCAGCAGTTCGACCTCCAGGACTTCTTCACTCTCAACAGGTCGGGCGGCGCGCTGGTGGTCTCCCTCAGCGGGGTCTCCCCCCTGAACCGGAAGATGGTCGTCGAGCTGATGCTCTCGAAGCTGGTCGAGCTCCTCGAGCGGAGGAAGATCCCCCCCGTGTTCCTCTTCGCCGAGGAGGCGCACCTCTACCTGAGGGACACCTACTGGGAGGACCTGATAACCAGGATGCGCCACTTCGGCGTCTTCACCGTCTTCGTCACCAACCAGCCCGACGCCATCGACCAGAAGATCTACAGGCAGGTCGACAACATATTCCTCTACAACTTCAGCAACGACTCGGATCTCGCCCTCGTTTCCCAGGCGTCGATGGCCGACTCGGACACGGTGAAGGCGATTGTCCGCACGCTCCCCCCGCGGATGTGCCTGCTCCTGGGCTACGCGGTGAGGAACCTGCCTGTGGTCGTCAGCGTCGACCCCTTCGACTCCCCCGCGACCGGGCTGACGAGGAGGTTCTTCGCGGACGCCGTGGAGATCGAGCCGCGGGCGGGCTAGGCCCCCTGCTGGTAGTAGACTATCACGACCCCCGACCCCCCTGGCCCACCGGTGGCGCCTGGCTTGTACCCGCACGACGCCCCGGTCGAGTAAGACCCTCCCCCTCCTCCGCCCCCTGCACCGGAGTTCGCTTGGGCGCCGCCTC
>JAKAPN010000152.1 GCA_021822995.1 archaeon | reverse complement strand
TGACGGAGTACCTCGGGGTGATGGAGTCGGTGTACGGCACCCTCAGCGTCGTGGAGGCGACCGACACGCCCGCCTACCTGAAGGAGATACCTGGCATCGTCGGGCTAAGCCCGCGTTAAATCGCAGCCGGCTGTCTTCTCACGATTCTGAATGGGCCAGACCTTCACCAGCGAAGACATGCTCTTCCACATGCTCGTCGTCGGCGGGACCGGCAGCGGCAAGACCAACGCCGTCCTGCGCATGCTGAAGCTCCTCCATGACAAGAAGGAGCCAGGCAAGCCCCAGCCCGCTCTGTTTCTGTTCGACCCGGGAGGGGACGCGTCCATCGACCTGCTCCGCGCCACCCCGAAGTCGAAATGGAAGGACCGGGTCGTCATCCTCGACCCCCAGTACGTCTCGTTCGGCTTCAACCTCCTCTCCTTGCCCAAGGGGCTGACCCCGGAGGAGAAGACCGATGTTCTCCAGACCCAGGTGGAAGAGTTCTCCATTCTCCTCTCTGACGTGTTCAACACAGACGCGACGAACGCCCCGCGCCTAATGTTCGTCTTCAAAGGCGCCCTCTACTACCTCTACACCTTCACGGACAACCCGACCTTCTGGGAACTGTACAACCTCCTGCTCGAGTTCACCAAGAAGAGCACCGGAGAAATCGCCGACCTGCTGAGGAGGAGGGACGTGGAGCCCGAGGTCATCCACCAGACCATCGAGGCGATCTCCAAGCTCCCCAAAGACGCCTTCATGCCGGTCATCAACAGGATATCCAACTTCGTCCTCCCCCCGTCGTCCATCACCTTCCGGACCTTCTGCAGCAGGGAGTCTACCATTGACCTCGAGAAGAGGATGGAGCCCGGGATGCTGACCATCTTCAGGATTCCCTCCAGCCTCCCTAGCGAGTTCAGGAGAATCTTCTCTTCGGCCGTGGTGATGAAGATGTACTTCGTCAGCCTAAAGCGCGCCAAGAGGCTGGAGAGGGAGGGCGAGGAGCCGGTCGCCAGGACCCCGGTGGTGCTCGCTGCCGACGAGTTCCGCGACATAGCCCAGCTGAGGATTCTCAGGACCATCCTCTCCCAGTCGCGCAAGTACGGGCTCTACCTCTGGATGGTCTCGCAGACCCTCTCCGAGATCCCAGACGATCTGATGGGCTCCATCCAGTCCAACGTGGGCTCCATCCTCGCTTTCAGGAGCAGCCCGGACGACTCTAGGAAGCTGGCCAAGCTCCTCTATCCCCAGAAGACCGAGGCTGTGGACTCCCTCATCCCGAGCTTGGAAGACTACGCGGCCGTAGTGAGGAAAAGGCCCGTCGGGGGCAAGCCGACCGAGCCCCCCTTCAGGGTGACCTTCCCAAAAGTGAGGCTCCTTGCGAGCTTCGCCGAGGCCATGGAATATCTCAAGGTGGACATGGAGGAACTCTACGGCGGCGCCGTCGGGGACAAGACCATCAAGTACGAAAAGGACCTCGCAGAAGCGAAGAAGCAACGCGGTGAGTGCCCTCTGGGCGGGCCCCTCTACTGGATGCCTCTGGCATACCTCCATCGCATCGGGACCGAGATCGCCTTCCGCCACATGGCCAAGATTTTCGAGGAGAGGTGCCACTGGGACAGGAATGTCCTCCAGGTCGGCCTGAACTTCCTCGCCGACAGGGGATACGTCAGGGAGAGGCCGGAGGGGGGCCAGCTCTACATGGGGAAGGACCCCAGCACCGGGGAGGCGATGTGGAAGGAGCCCGAGACAGAGGCCGAGAAGATGCAGGCGAGGCAGGTCTTCTACTCTATCACACAGGCTGCCCAGGACGACTTCTTCAGGTTCGACGTGGCGAAGTGGAGGAAGAACGGGAGGGTCGGCGGCCCCCTGCACGTGAAGACGATGCTCCAGCTCCTCGAGAAGTACTGGGAGAAGGGGTACTGGTGCGCCTTCGACCGAGGAGACAGGGCAGGTCCGTTCCCGGACATCCTGTACATCGAGCCCAAGATCGAGTACAAGCAGGGGAAAGAGGGGATGGTCTACGCCCGGGTCAAGCCTGACGAGTGGGACGAGGAAAGCAGGACTGCCATCGAGGTTGAGATAACCCCTGCGAAGAACCCCGCCCAGCTAAAGGACAACTGGCAGAAGAACGTGTCCAGATACAGGAAGGTGACCTTCGTCGTGGTCTCCCTCAACCAGGTCCCCCAAATCCGGAACTTCTTGCAGGACAAGGACAGGCTCACCTTCGACGTGGTCCACGAGCCCATGGGCATGTCCGACAAGGAGCTGGACAAGTTGATTGAGGCAGGCGATGCCCAGCAGCAAGAGGAGGCGAGTAAGGAGGAAGCCGTCTCCCCACCAGCTTCCACTGCAGGTAGCGATTCAGTCCGGCCCCCAAGCCTCGAAGACGACGAACTGCACCTCCTGGCGCTCATGCTGAAGTTGGGATACAGGAACAAGGAGACCCTGGCGAGGGACCTGGGGGTGTCGGTGAGTACCATTACGCGCCGCCTGGGCCACCTGCACGGACTAGGGCTAATCGTTAGGGAGAGTAAGGGCTACGCGCTGATGCAGGAAGGTCGGAAGCTGGCCCAGGACTGGAAACCCGCGCCCGATAGCTCAGGGCCCCAGACCAAGCTGAGCTGACGCTTCTCACTCCTACAAACCTGACATCCTTTGTCTAGAGTCTGGCATCCTTGTCCCTGTTCTTGACACCCTTCCCCTGATTTGGCATCCTTCAGGCAAGAAACTTGGCACCCTTTGACCCTCTCTGACACCTTTTGCCTTCGATTTTGGCACTCTTCGCCTGCGGTCCGGGACACATCAAGCAACAAGAACGGCGCAGGGAGAGTTTTCGCTCGCCCACGCTTCCCGCGTTAAATACTCCCCGCGACTTCGGCGCTGCTAAACCCATTTTAGCAAACCCCCCCTTAACAAACGAAGCAGAGGCCCGTTCTAGTACGGAGCGAGCCGGAGAAGCACCGCAGCGGTGCCCATGAACAATAATTCTACAACATCACTGCTCAGCCTGTCTGTTTTTGTCGCGACAAACCATCCAGCCCGGGGTCTGCCGTCGTTTAGCCGTCTCTCCTGAACTGCCCGTCAAGGGACGTAAAACCACTCGTAGGCGCCGGCGAACGGCGGCGTGAAGTTCTGGCGGTGGAGGTCGCTCCGCCCTGCTCTCTGACGTCCAGGATCCAATAGAAATCCCGGACCAACTCGGAGATACAACAGAGGTTTCCTTGCTCGCGTTTTCGCCACCCTAGCGGCGAGCATCGACCCTCTGGCAAGGGCAGAGAAGGACGCCACCTTCCGCTTCACGGCCTCAGTCTCCGGCCCGCTTGCGGGCGACGGCCGGCCCCAACTCTCGGGGCCAGCCCAGGGCAAAACCAACCAAGGAGGTCGATGCAAATGGAGAGA
The DNA here is from genome assembly GCA_021822995.1 of archaeon. GTDB lineage: Archaea > Thermoproteota > Nitrososphaeria > Nitrososphaerales > Gagatemarchaeaceae > UBA183. The sequence goes on along the minus strand of JAKAPN010000152.1, from coordinate 593 downwards.
CTCGAACAGGTCGAAAGGTGTCGGGAATGTCGCGGCCACATCGCCCGGGCCGGAGACGAATACGTCTGCACCACATGCGGGAGGGTGGACAGGAAGGTGGAGGAGGAGAAGTACCACCTCGAGTTCCACATCCAGGCGCCAAGCCAGCTCTCAGACACCAGGCTCGGCTCCTACATAGGCGACCGGTCCGACAAGGACTCGAAGGCCTACTTCAACGGGGTCAGCACCCTCGGCTTCGCCAAGCTCGTCTCGGACAACCTGGGCGTCGACGGGACAGAGCAGAAGTACAAGGCCATGATCACGAGGGTAGCGGACCGGCTGTCCCTCCCCACCTTCGTCAAGCAGAATGCCATGGCCCTGACGGCGAAGGTGCTGTCGGAGGGGAGCGGAAGCGGGCGCCGCGTCTTCGTCGCAGCTGCGTCTGCCTACTCCATCCTTTCTGCCGCCCGGGCGGCAGGCATGGACCACGTCAGCTCGGGGTCCATCATGGAGGCCTTCAACGACATGGGGCACAAGGTGACGAAGTCGGCCCTGCTCCAGATGGGGCTGAGGTCGAGCGTCCCCCTGAAGCCCACCGACCCCACCGCCCTCCT
>JAKAPN010000151.1 GCA_021822995.1 archaeon | reverse complement strand
CCCCCGCCCTTGGAACCTCGAAGTCGGGATGGGGGATTCGGGGCACGACGAGATGGTGAAGGAGATGAAGAAGGGAATCGTGCTTACCAGCAACTGGTACACCCGGTTCAAGAACTACAGGACCGGAGAGTTCTCGACCGTCCCCCGGGACGGCGCTTACCTGGTGGAAGACGGAAGAGTAGTGAAGTCCCTGAAGGGGATGCGCGCCGGTGACGACCTTGAGAGGATGTTCTCCTCGGTCAGGCTCGCGTCGAAAGAGAGGGAGTGGGTCCAGTGGTGGGAGGTGGACACCCCGACCCTCTGCCCGTGGCTCCTCATAGACGGGGTCACGATCACAAGGGCGTACGGTTAGCCGGGCCTAGCGCGCTTTCGGAAGAGAGGCCAGGGCCTCGCTCAGCATCCCCTCGTCGGGCTCGAAGTCAACCAGCCTGTTGGCGAGCTTGTCCTCGTACGCTTTGAGGTCCAGGAGCCCGTGGCCGCTGAGGTTGAAGAGGATAGTCTTCGGCTCGTTCTTCCGCTTGCACTCGAGGGCGATGTCGATGGCCGCCTTCACCGCGTGGTTCGACTCCGGGGCTGCGACGATTCCTTCCGTCTGCGCGAGGAGCATCCCGGCGTCCATGACCTCGTTCTGGGTGTAAGCTACGCTGCGCATGAACCCCTTGTCGATGAGCATGCACATCGACGGAGCCTTGCCGTGGTACCTCAGCCCGCCCGCGTGGATCGGCGGGCACTGGTAGCTGTGGCCGACGGTGTGCATCTTGATGAGCGGCGTGGTCCCGCTGGCGTCGGCGAAGTCGTAGGCGTACGAGCCCCTGGTGGTGGACGGCACCGCCTTCGGCTCCGAGGCGACGAACTCCGCGCCCGACTTGCCGCGGAGCTTGTCTCTCATGAACGGATACGCCAGCCCCGCGTAGTTGCTCCCTCCGCCAATGCAACCCACGATGAAGTCGGGGTCGTCGCCGAACTCCTCCATCTGGAGCTTGGCCTCCTGCCCGATCACCGACTGGTGGAGGAGGACGTGGTTGAGGACGCTCCCCAGCGCGTATTTTGTGTTGTCGTGGGTGACGCAGTCCTCCACAGCCTCGCTGATCGCGATCCCCAGGCTGCCGGGATGATCCGGGTCCAGCTGAAGGAACTTCCTTCCGGCGTCAGTCTTCGCGCTCGGAGAAGCGTGGACTTCGGCGCCGTAGATCTCCATCAGGGTCCGCCTGTAGGGCTTCTGGTCGTAGCTGCTCCTCGTCATGTATACCGTAAGGTCGATGTCGAAAAGGGCCGTGGCCAGCGCGAGCGCGCTCCCCCACTGCCCCGCGCCCGTCTCGGTGGCGAGCCTTTCTGTCCCCTCCTTCTTGTGGTAGTAGGCCTGCGCTATCGCGGTGTTGGGCTTGTGGCTCCCGGCGGGGTTGAGGTCCTCTCGTTTGAAATAGATCTTGGCGGGCGTCCCTAGCCTGGCTTCGAGGCGGGTGGCCCTGTAAAGCGGGGTGGGCCTTCCAAGGCGGAGGTACGCCTCCCTTACCTCGTCAGGGATCGGGATGTACTCCTGGGTGGACATCTCCTGCATCAGGCACTCTTTGGCGAAGAGCCTCATCAGCGGCTCCGGGGACATCGGCTGCATCGTCTTGGGGTCGAGCGGGGGCGGCAGAGGCTCGGGGAGGTCGTGCTGGATGTTGTAGTAGTCTCTCGGCAGTTTGTCCTGCGTGAGGAGCGACTTCAGCTGGGTCTTGCTCATGGAGGAAGCGGGCATTGTGGGGGTTAAATCCAATCGTGACCGCTTTTGTACATGAAGCGCGAAGCGGAAAAGAGGCAGAAGCGTCTTAAATGCTCAGTTTAGTGCATAAAGCCCAGAAGTGTCATGTGGACGAACGTCAGGCGGCAGTTCCAGCGGCAGGTTGTCAGGCCAGAGATAGTGAGGAAGATGATCGAGTGCGGGATGCGCGTCTCTGAAGACGAGAAGATCTACGTAGACAACGTCGAAGTCGACTACACGGCGGTCGCGAGGGCGCTGGACGTGGACAGGAGGGTCGTGAAGCAGACGGCCCAGCAGATCAGGAGGAACAGGTATCTCTTCTCGCTCTTCTCGAAGACAAAACCGCTTGGGACGAGCCTGGTCGAAGTGGTGTCCCAGCTCGGGTACACTGCGATAGTGATCGAGGCAGACGCCACGACGTCCGGAGTGATGGCCGGGGTCGCAGAGATACTCTCCAGGCACGGGATGGTCGTAAGGCAGGCCGTGGCCGAGGATCCAGAGATGGTTCCGGACGCGAAGATGACGCTCGTGGTCGGCGGACAGCTGACCGGCCAGGCGATGGAGGAGCTGCACGGCCTGAAGTCGGTCAGGAGCATTAAGATCCTGAAGTGAAATGACGAAGAAATACGACGTCGCAGTGATGCACGACTACTTCGTGGACAGGCTGGTGCACGCGAAGTCCCTCCCAAGGCTGCTGCGCGGTGTGTCGGAAAAGGCGAAGGGAGGAGGGGGCGGGATCCACGGAGTCAGCCAGGAAGACATCAGGGGAGGAAACGCCGTGAACTTGGCCCATGCGCTCGCGAGGCTAGGGCTCAGGACCTTCCTCATCACTCACAGCGAACGGGCCCACAGGGGGTTGCTTGAAGCGACCTTCGAAGGGCTGGACGCCGAAGTTCGGGTCAAGCCGGCCCCGGCCGGTCTGACTGTCGCCTTCGAAGAAGTCGTCAACGTCATGCTGGGCGATGGGGGAGGGGCTGCCGACTTTGGGCCCGAGCGCCTCGACGACGAAGACTGGGCGGCACTCGAAAGGTCGAAGGTCGTCTGCTCCGTCAACTGGGCGGCGAACAAGCGCGGGACCGACCTGCTGGTCGCGCTTCGCAGGCGGTTGGGGGAGGAGAAGCCCATCTTCATGGACCCGGCAGACTTCAGGGACAGGACCACCGAGTTCAAGGGCCTCCTTCTGAGGCAGCGGAAGGAAAAGCTGGTAGACTGGGTTAGCATGAACGAAGGCGAGGCGCTCGCGTCGGCCCGCCTGCTGGGCATCGAGCGCACAGACCTCAGAGCCGTATGCGAGAACCTGGCCCGGAGGCTGAGGGTTGTGCTCGACCTCCACGCCGCCGGCCAGTCGTACTCCAGCGAAGGGACAGAAGTGGCGTCGGCTCGGGTGAAGGCGGTAGATGCGAGGCGGCTTACCGGCGCGGGGGACGTCTGGGACGCGGGCGTGATATACGGCAGGCTGAAGGGGATGGACGAGCCGGCGAGGCTGGACTTCGCCAACAAGGCGGCGCGGCTCTATCTGACGAACGAGTCGCCAGTCCCTCCGACAGCCGAGCAGGTCGAACGGGCCTGAGCTACTTCTCCAGCATGCGGGAGAACGTCCATGACACGGTGCTCAGTATCTCGCTGAGCCTCGCTTTCTCCCTGTAGTTCTCTATGATGACCTTGCTAATGGAGCCGTTCGCCTCTTCTACGTCGAACCTCAGCTCCTCGCCCTTTGCAAGCTTCCCCGACTTCACCAGCGCCTCGTCGCCCGCCTTCATCCCCTGGAGTATCTTCCCCAGGAGGAACGACTTGAACGGGGGCGTCGACGCGTTCAGCGCGACCCCGGTCGGCTCGATGGAGACTGCGTCGGCCGTGATCGAAGCGGTGGCGATGACCTGTCCCCCCTTGTCCCGCTTCAGCTCTCTGACTTCGGGAGCCTCTTTCGTCTCCGCCATCATCTCTATGGCCGGCCGGAAGGTCGAAGCCCGGAGGTTGGCGTCGACGTAGCCGAGCGTTTCGTTCAGCCTCGCTATCTCCTCCTGCAGCTGCGCGATCCGCCCCTCGAGCCAGAGCTTGAGCTCGGCCGCTTTCTTCACGTCGTTCTCCGAGGAGGCCATCGAGCCTGGTACGCCGGGGAGTCGCTAAAAACGTTAGTCAGGGCGGGCGCCCGGGACCGGGGCGACGATGAAACTGTTAAGTCCCGAACCTCGAACGCCCTCCCGTTGCTGAGGCTGAAGCGCAGGACCGCAGCG
>JAKAPN010000150.1 GCA_021822995.1 archaeon | reverse complement strand
GCTGGTGATTATGTACGCATACGTGCTGCATACCGCGTTCAAGGGAGGGGCGATCAGGCGGGCGTACAGCTACCTTCTGGTGGCGCTGGTGGTGATGTGCGCTTCGTTCCTGGCGAAGGTGCCGCTGGACCTGCTCGGCGTCGAGGACCCGCTCGCGGCCTATGGGGTGACGTACGCCAACTTCGGCGTGCTGATTGGCGCGGTGCTCCTCCTGATCTCGATGAGGGAGCTCGCGAGGGTCTGGCGGAACATCGGCAGCGCGACCTAGCGCCGTTCAGCCGATCTTCTTCGTCTGACGGTTGTACATCGCGACAATCTCTTCCACCGTCGTCGCGTCCTCCGCCCGCTTGTCGTCCCTCACCTTTCCCGTGAACTTCGGGAAGCGCAGGGAGATCCCCGCCCCGGGGCGTATCCTCCCCATGGCCGCGGTGTGGATGGGGGACAGGGTGAGCTCGGCGGCGATGACTTCGATGACGGCGTGAGGCCGGAACCAGACGTCGGGGACCATCCCCGACTCGACGCCGGGAGGCTTGACGTGGCTCTCGAAGGGCTTCAGAAGCACGGGGAACCTGGCCAGCGCCTCGTCCGAGAAACCGGTCCCGACCTTCGCAACGCTGGTGAAAGCCGACTTCTCGCCGTCGTAGGCGGCGAGGAGGTAGGTACCGTAGGTCCCCGCCCGCCGGCCCCGGCCGTGGAAACCTCCTATCACGACCAGGTCGATCGTGTCGGTCAGCTCGCTCCGGTATTCGCGCTTCAGCTTGATCCAGACGAACTCCCTCGCCCCTGCCCTGTAGGTCGAGGACGGGTCCTTCACCACCAGCCCCTCGCACCCGTTCTCGATCGCCTCTTCCATGAAACCCTCGATCTCGGCAGGGTCGGAGGTGGTCTTCGCCGGGACGAGCCTGGTCCTGTCCGTCTGCTCCACCGCCTGCTCGAGCCTCTTCCTCCTGTCGACGTACGGCAGCCCGGTAAGGTCCGACCGGCCGGAGAGCAATATGTCGAAGAAGTTCAGCGCGACGGGGTAGTCGGCCATCGCCTTCTCGACCCCGTGCTTCCGCCTGCGGTGCATCAGCTCCTGGAACGGGAGGTACTCGCCCGTGTCCTCGTTGATCGCGACCACCTCAGCCTCGAGGATGGCCCGCTTTGCCGAGACGCGTTCCCTTACGAGGTCGGCCGCGTCGGGGTAGTGGGAGGTTATCACCTCGAGCCTCCGGGAGAACAGCTTGACGTCGTCGCCGTCCCTGTGGATCTGGAGCCGCTCGCCGTCGAGCTTGTACTCGGCCGTCACGGCCTTGTCCCCCATCTTCTTGACCACCTCGGCGGCGGAGCTGAGGCGCTCGGCGAGCATCGGCCTGATCGGGACCCCGACCTGCAGGGCGATGGCCTTGACTCCCTTCGCCCCTCTGGCTGCGGCGCTTTCCACCACGAAGCCGAGGTCAGGATGGACGTTGTACGCCCGCTCGACCTCCGCCCGTGCCTCCTTCCCGCCGAGAAACGCTGTCGCGGCTGCGTCCAGCACCGTGTAGTCGGCCACCCCCAGCCGCAGCTCACCGGTGACGGTCCGCATGATGTACTTCGCCTCCAGGGGGGTCGCGTCGTTCAGGAGCGAAGCGAGCTCGCGAAGTTTAGCTTCGACCGACCCCGCGCCACCCAGCCTCGCTACCCTGAGGAGCGTCTCGTAGACCCTCCCGAGGGTGAGTCCTTCGCTGAAGAGCGTCCCCTGGCTCCTGTTCCTGAGCAGGTCTTCGGCGGTCGTCCCGAGGTCGCCGTGCTTGATGTAGGCGGCGCGGACCTTGTCCCCGCTGAGACCGGACGCGGACGATATGGCCCTCAGCGCCATCTTCTCGGCGAGCCCAAGCTCCACCCCCTCGTAGTCGGGCCTTAGCTTCCCCTGCGTCATGTACACCAGGGAGGCGAGCTCGGACGTGGGCGTGGCCTTCAGGAGCTCCGCGAGGATTACCGTCATCTCGTTCCGTCCGGATATCGCTTCGAGGGCAGCGTACTTCGACGCTACCTCGGAGTAGATCATGCGGGCGCGACCATCTACCGGTCTAATCTCCCTATCGGTGGCCCGAGGGTCGGAGCGCAAGGCTTAATTGCGGTTTCAGAAAGTCGGTGACGAAACACATGGGCGGAGTCAAGAAGAAATCCATGGCTTCGATGGAGAAGTCACAGGACTCCACGGAGACCGCGCAGGAGCAGGCCGCGCCTTCGAAGGGGAAGAAGACGGAGAAGAAGTCAGGGCCGCAGCAGAAGAAGCAGCTTTCGTTCCTCCCCCCGAAGATGAGCGACGCGGAGTTCCTGAAGGCGCTGTCCCCGCTGAAGGCGATCACTGTGTACACGGCCTCGAGGGCGCTCGGGGTGAACGCGTCGGTCGCGTCCGGCGTCCTGAAAGAGCTGGAGGCGAAGAAGGTCCTGAGGAAGGCTGGCGGGTTCAGCGGTCACGGCGTCTGGTCGAAGGCCTGACCAGATTCACTGCTTAGGCGCCGACATCCTTACGACATCCCCGGGTCTTACCGAGTCGAAGTGCTCGATCCCTGACTCCACCTTTCCGACCGGGTTCAGGGGCCTGTCGCTCCTTGCGCTGCCGATGAAGATACAGACGAGCCCCCCCGAAGGGAGGAATGCCACGTCGCCCCTTGCGAACTGTGCCCTGGGCTTCTCCACGCCGATCCTGAGCTCGGTGAAGAGCGACACCATGGCAGGCTGTACGCTGACCCTGCTGTCGAACGGGAGCGTCCGGAGGAGCGAGTTGACGGTGATCGGCGCGAGGTGCCTGAAGAGCGAGACCCGGGCAGTCCCCTTCCCCCCCACCGATATTTCGCACTCCAGCTTTGAGACGGAGCCAGCCGGCTGGGCTGCAGACGACAACGGGGCCGCCGCCGCGGACGGGGCTAAAACCGTTTGCGGCCGTATCAGGTAAACCCTTATCTTCCCATGTAAAAGGTCGAAACCAACTCCTGATTTACTTATGTCACCCAAGCCCGCTAGAAAGGCCAAGCAGCCCTCAGCCGTAGATTTCGAGGTCAAGATAGGGCCACCGAAGCTTACGCGGTTCGAGAGGGCGCGCATCGTCGGAGCGCGGTCACTGCAGCTGGCCATGGGCGCGCCTGCGTTCATCCCGATTGAAGGAGCGTACAAGGGCCCCATCCAGACTGCCATGCTCGAGCTTGAAGGGGACGCCCTGCCCATCTCCATCCGAAGGTCCCTCCCCAACGGGATAACCCAGGACATACCCATCAAGGCGCTCGCGAACTAGCGGTGGACGTGTTGCCGGCGCGGGCGGCTGTCTTTGTGACTGACACTCTCCCCAGCGAAGCGAGGGGTGCGCTGGAGGGGTTCGAGGTATTCGAAGAACAGGCGGACGACGACGCTCTTGCGAGGTGCCAGGCGCTGATCTGCTGGCCATACAAGGTGAAGGGGGAGACCTTCCGGAAGATGAAAGGGCTCCGGATGGTGCAGACGATGTCGGCAGGTGTGGACAAGCTCGACTTCGCGTCCCTGCCGGCGGGGGTGCAGGTCTTCTCGAACGCCGGAGCGTTCACCGAGTCCGTTGCCGAGCACGCCTGGGGGATGCTGCTCGGCGTCGCGAAGGGGATCCACCTCAGGAACCAGCGGACCACTCCGCGCGAGCTCAGGGGCAAGACCCTCCTGGTGCTGGGAGCGGGGGCGATAGGGTCGGAGGTCGCGAGGCTCTCGAAGTCCCTCCGGATGAAGACCATCGGGGTTTCGAGGTCGTTCAGGGTGCCCGGGGAGTTCGACGAGACGGCCCCCGTGTCCTCCCTTGGCGACCGGATCAGGGAAGCCGACGCGATTGTGATGGCCCTCCCGCTGACGAAGGCGACCAGAGGGCTGGTGAACTACGACCTTCTGAGCAGGGCGAAGGAGGCCGTGCTGGCTGTGAACGTGGGAAGGGCGGAGCTGATCCCCGAAGCAGACCTGCTCAGGTGGCTGAAGGAAAGGCCCGAAAGCAGGTTCGCCACCG
>JAKAPN010000149.1 GCA_021822995.1 archaeon | reverse complement strand
GGGAGACGCGGTCTTCGACATAGCTCTCCTCTGGCTCGTACTCGTCACCACCGGCTCGACGGAGCTGGTGGGCATTACCCAGGCGGCTGTCCTGCTCCCCGCAGTCTTGGTGTCCCCCTTCGCCGGCGTATACGCCGACCGGAAAAACCGCAGGAATGTGATGGTGGTCAGCAGCCTCTTCCAGGGTGCAGTCACACTTGCCGTCTCGCTCCTGTACGCCGCCGACTCCCTCGATTTCTCGCTCCTGATCTTCTTGGTGCTGCTGCTCTACTCGGGCGCCCAATTCTACAGGGCCGCGAGCGGGGCCATCATCCCAAACATGGTGAGCAGGGAGAACATCGGGGCTGCAAACGGCCTGTTCTCCCTCAGCCAGTCGTTCAACCAGTTGCTTGGGTACTCGGTGGGCGGAATCGTGATCGCGGCCTTGGGCCTGGCGGTCCCTGTCACCTACGACAGCCTCACTTTCTTCTTTGCAGCAGCGATGATGTTGCTCATCGCGAAAAATTACGGGTCACCGAGGCCAGTCGCGGAGGCAGCCGCGACAAAGAACAGCTTCACGAAGGACTTCGCCGAAGGCATCGGGTTCGTAAGAAAGAGCAGGCTCTTCCTTCAACTGATCTTCTTCGGGCTCGTAATCAATTTCTTCGCCAGCGCTCTGACTGCGTTGCTCGCCCCATACGCGAAGTTCTGGGTCCACGGAGGTGCGTCGACTTACGGCTTCCTCTCCGCAGCCTTCGCCCTTGGCTTGATTGTGGGGTCCGTGCTGATTGGCAGGGTCAACTTCAGAGGCTACGTGGGCAAACTGCTCTTCTTCGGGGTCATGGCGTTCGGCGCCGTATTTGCCCTGGTAGGTTTCGTCACGACCACGCCGGCGGCGCTGGTGCTTTTTGCGGCTATGGGCGTCATACTAGCTGTGGTCAACGTCCCCATCAACGCCCTCGTGCAGACGCACGTCCCCAACGAGATGCTCGGAAGGGCAGGCACCGCGCTGACGGCGTCTCTGTCGGCGGCACAGCCAGTCGCCGCCGTGATGGCGGGGTTCCTTGCTGCCTTTTTTTCCATCGGCTCGGTCATCATCGCTTCAGGGGTGGCGGTCGCGGTCGTCGCCGTGGCGCTCTTTCCCTTCTTCAGGGAGCTGAGGGAAGCCAAGTACTAGAGAAAGGTGGACCGGGGGGGAATTGGACCCCCGACCTCCCGCGTGCGAGGCGGGCGTTCGTACCGCTGAACTACCGGCCCACTCGGTTTCCGCCTCGCCCGGTTCCTCGTATAAGAGTTAGTGGACCTTGCAGACCTCTGGCTTGCGGCGCTTGTGCGCCGACCTCTCCAGTCTGCCCAAGACCAGCATGACCTCGTCAGTCTTGATCCCGAGTCTGGCAGCGGTTTCTCCGGCGCCCTTCTTCTGATCGATATGCAGTCGGAGTATGTCGTCGATAACTTCGTAGCCCGCTCCGAGCTCCCCCTCTGCCGTCTGGCCCGGCCATAGCCTGGGACTGCTCCGTTTCGTGATTATCCTCCTGTCTACACCGAGGACCTCCCCCAGCTTCCTCACCTCGGTCTTGTACAGGTCCCCGATCGGGAGTATGTCCACCCCGCCGTCGCCATACTTGGTGAAGTACCCCACAAGCGCTTCCGAGCGGTCGCCGGTCCCTACCACAATCCGATTCTGGGAGTTGGCGTAGTAGTAGAGCAGAGCCATCCTGATCCTCGCCCTGAGGTTCCCTTCCGCCAGCCTGTTCTGCACGAGCCCCTTCATGAACGCCCGGTGAATCGGGGTGATGTCAATCATCCTCGCTTCGACGTCTAGCTCTTCCGCCACTTCCTTGGCATCGGACACGTCAACTTGCGGGGTCACACGGAGGTCCGGCATTATCAGGGCCATCACCCTCCTGCTCCCCAGCGCCTCAACCGTGAGGTATGCAGTCACAGCGGAGTCTACGCCGCCGCTGAGCCCCAGCACTGCTCCGTCCGCACCGGCCGACGACGTCCGCCTTTCGATGAAAGAGACTATCCTCTTCTTCGCAGCCGCAAGGTCGAGCTCTCTGGACGCCAACATGGAAGTCGCCGCTCCGCCGCCAGAAATACCTTTTCAAGAAGCGGCTTCGTCGGCCCTCACATGTCCGGCTTCGACCTGGACGACAGGACCTTCTGGCTAGCGAGCGGGCGGGAGATAAAGAAAGGCGACACAACCGACGTCTACTTCCGCCACACCGAGGAAGTGCTTCACAAGAGCGGCTACAACCCGCGAGTGGTCATGGAAGTGTACGCCCGCGACCTCCCATACGAGCAGAACTGGGGTATCCTCAGCGGTGTCTACGAGGTCGCGAAGCTGCTCGAAGGAATCCCCGTCGAAGTCAGGGCGATGGAGGAAGGCTCAGTCTTTTTGGCTGATGGCTCGACGGCGATCTACGAGCCCCTGCTCACCATCGAGGGGAGATATCTTGACTTTCTCTGGTACGAGACAGCCATACTCGGGCTCCTGAGCTCCTCCACCAGCATCTCGACACGCGCGGCAAGGTACCGTCAGGCGGCGGGAAGACGGACGCTGTTGAGTTTCGGCACCCGCAGAGTTCACCCCGCACTTTCGGCGCTTGTGGAGCGCGCCTGTTACATCGCGGGGTTCGACGGCGTATCCAACGTGCTGGGGGCGAAGCTCCTCAAGGTGGCGCCGGCAGGGACGATGCCGCATGCACTTGTGCAGATCGTGGGTGACCCGGAGAAGGCATGGAGGCTATTCGACAAGTACGCGCCCAGGGAAGCCGCTCGGATCGTGCTGGTGGATACGTTCTGGGACGAGAAGACCGAAGCCATCAGGGCGTACGAGACGCTCGGCAAGAAGCTCTGGGGGATACGCCTGGACACACCCGCGTCACGACGAGGGAACTTCAGGCAGATAGTCGAAGAGGTCCGCTGGGAGCTCAACATCCGGGGTGGCAAGCACGTGAAGATAATCGCGTCAGGGCGGCTCGACGAGGACGCCGTGGCGGGGCTCAGGGACGTAGTGGACGGTTTCGGCGTGGGGACCGCGGTCGCCTATCCGCCTGTCATTGATCTTAGCGCGAAGATAGTGGAAGTGAGAGGACGCGGCGGGATGGAGTTCAGGGCAAAGAGGGGCGGCCTTGGGGGAATGAAGCAGGTCTACCGGGGTCGTGGATACAACGACACGGTGACGCTCGAAGGCAAAGCGGCTTCGTCGGGAGAGCCGCTGCTCAAGCCCCTGATGAAGCGAGGGGAGATTGTTCGCAGGTACGAGGGTCTGGAGGCCATAAGGGCCCGCGTCGGGCGGGAGCTGAAGGGCCTTTCCGCCGCCGACCCCAAGATCTTGTGGAGGTGAAGCCTTGGCCAAGGCAGCGCTCCTTGTCGTGGACGTGCAGAACGATTTCTTTCCAGGCGGTGCGCTTCCGGTCCCCCACGCTGACGCGATGATACCTGACCTGGACAGGGTCATCTCTGCCTTCGCAGACGCGGGGCTACCGGTTTTCTTCACGCGGGACTGGCATCCGGTAAATCACTGCTCGTTCAAGGCGCTGGGAGGACCCTGGCCCCCACACTGCGTTCAGGGCACCCCTGGGGCGGAGATACACAAGAGCATCCCGATGCCGGCCGGCTCTCAGCTGGTAAGCAAGGGTGATGACCCAGACAGGGACGCCTACTCGGGGTTCCAGGGGACGGACCTAGCCGACAGGCTAGGAAAACTGGGGGTGACCGACGTCTACATAGGCGGCCTCGCCGTCGAGTACTGTGTCAGGACCACGACCAAGGACGCTCTGCTAGACGGATTTGCCGCGCACGTGATCGTCGACTGCGTGGGGGGGCTGGAGGTTCGCAAAGGAGACTCGGCAGCCGCCCTCAGGGAGATGGAGGACTCCGGCGCTTCGACTGTCACGTCTTCGGAAGTGATCGCTTTAGTCGGCGCGCAGCAGTGATGTCATCATCCTGACCTTGCGAGCCAGTCCAGATCGCCCGTCGTAGCACGCTGCGCGCCGGACACGGT
>JAKAPN010000148.1 GCA_021822995.1 archaeon | reverse complement strand
GCGCTGTCGACGAGGTTGCAAGTGTAATAGAATACGTTCCTCGGGTCGCCCACAGAGACCAGCTCGGCGATCTTCTGCTTTACCAGCGTGGTCTTGCCCACCTGACGGGGGCCCCGCAGCGTGTAGACAAGGTCTTCGTCCCATCTGAATGCGTGCTTCAGCCTGGGCTCCCACTTTATCTTTGCCTGGTCCAGAGCAACCAAATCCTTGTCCCCACGTATCGCCGTGGGGTCTCTCCACCATGGGTTTTGGTCGAGGAGCTTTACCGGAATCGGCATGTGGGATGTACAGTAGCAGATTTCTTATAAGCATATTGCTAATCCATTAGCAGTCTATATATATACCGGTCGGCGTCACCATAGAACTTTACCTTAAATCCTACAGTAGTTCGATTCAAACTGATTCTTGCCATGCCCAGGGTTTACTGCGTCTCCGAAGTCTATTGGAGACTCCAAATGTTCAAATGAGTTGAAGGTCTATTCGTTTCCGTTGAGTGATTACTCGGAATTGGCTTCAAGGTTGGCCAAGTCAGCTTCGGAGCACCTTGGGGATTTGCTCGTCTCGTGCTACCTGCTCGGAAGCTGTGCTAGGGGCGAGGAGCGCCCCGGTGTCAGTGATGTGGATGTCCTGCTTGTGACGCAAGGGAAGGAGTTTGTTCCAACATGGGAACGGCTACCGTCGAAGTACTCCTTCGTTGGAGCGTTCTCCAAAGAAGCAGAACGACTGGCAAAGGAAGGAGCCGCTCCCCGGAGTCCGCTCAGGAACAAGGTGCTGATACTCACAGTGATAGGTCGAAAGGCGTTGAAACATGAAACGAATGGGATGCTCTACTTCGACCTGAAAGAAGCCAAAATGCTGGCAGGCGAAGATGTCAGGGGCGATTTGCGGCGCCCCTCGTGGAGCGCTCTGGACGAGAATCTCTTCGGGAAGGTCAGCCGTTGGCGGGAGAGGATGCTGACCAACCTGCTGACGCTCGACGTCGGCAAGGAGCCGCATCGTCTTGCGTCCTATGCCGTGATGTACTCGCTGCCGACTGCTGCAGCCTACATCACTCTTGGAAAGAGGAAGATGGTCATGAGTAAGAAGGACATCCCTGACGCCTTTGCGCGAGAATTCCCAAGGTTCAAGTCTTCGTCGGTGCTGTACGACGTTCTGGATGAGTATCTGAACTGGAAGTCCCGTGACGATGATTTTGGGAGGTTGGCATCACTCTGGGTACGGTCGTTGAAATTTCTGCTAGAAATTCAACAGAACATAGACTCTTGACCCGAAGTTTGGTTCGGGTTTTGGCATGCGTAGGGTTCACTGGCCCTCCGCCTTCCAATCCTACTGTAGTTCGATTCAAACCCGGGAAGGCAAGGTCAGGTGAACTGGAGTTCTGGAGGAGTGTGGCCAAGGCTCCATGGGAAGAAGTCGGACGATTGCAAGAAGTGGCTTATCGCCGGGAGCAGAGAGCGCGTCGAGCATTACGGGGCCCTCCTATGTCGAAGAGAAGGATCGAGCAAACCCATTCCCAATATCGGAAGGACAGAAACCTTCTATCGCCGAAGGAATGGTGGGGAGGAAGTAGGCCCGCTGCGGGAGAGAATCCCGCGGTTGACGCCCATCCAAAGGTTCGCGCTCCCAACGGATTTAAGCAGGCGCCGACAGACGCGGCGCGAACGAAGATGGAGTTCTGCCCGCGCTGCCACTCCCGCATGAAGTCGCCCTCCTTCTGCGCCAGGTGCGGGCAGGGTTCGAAGAGGCTGGCGGACCACTTCCCCTACCGGTCGATGAGGCCGTTCCAGCGAGAGGTGCTCGATCGGATAGAGTCGGCCCTTCCTTCGACGAAGTTCATCGTCCTTGAGGCGCCGGTGGGGTTCGGAAAGTCCGCCGTGGCGGCCGCCCTCTGCAGATACCTGGGCTCCGCCCACATCCTGACGTCCACAAAACAGCTTCAGGACCAGTACGCCTCGGACTTCGGGTTCCCGGTCGTCAAGGGCAAGTCGAACTTCAGGTGCTGCGTCCCCACGGCGGAAGGGGTTCGGCCGCAGTGCAACAGGGGAAGGTGCGAAGTCGACTGGAAGCTCGCCGACTGCCCGCACTACCTTTCATTCGACCAGTACGACAGGCACAGGGCCGGGGCGTGCAACGGGAACTCGAAGTGCGAGCACATGGGGAGGCTCTGCCCCTACTACGAGCAGAAGTGGGACGGGTTCAGGGAGCCAGTCACCGTCTGCAACTACCCGTTCTTCCTGAGCGAGCTGAAGTTCGCCGGCGACATCCCCCACAGGAGGCTCCTCGTCTGCGACGAAGTGCACGACCTGGAGAAGCAGATGGTCGGGTTCGCGTCGTTCGCTCTCAGGCGGTCCGTGCTGCAGCGCTACCGCGGCGAGCCAGCCATCCCGGACAGGGGGCTCGAAAACCCCGCCGCGTGGCTCGACGTGCTAACCTCAGTGCGCGACATGCTCGACGGCTTCTACGAGGGGCACGCGGGCGACGAAAGCGCGCAGGACCGGCTGGCCTCCTGCAGGGACCTGCTCGAGGCGCTGCAACGATTCATGGATGACCTCAAGGCTGACCCGGCGAACTGGGTCGTCAACTCCGTAAGGAGGGCGCCAGGAGGCTCCGTCGAGGAGGTCGTCTTCCAGCCGGTGGTCGTCGGCGGCTACACCCGCCAGCTCTTCCTGTCTGCCGACTCCGTCCTGATGATGTCTGCGACAGTCTTTCCGAAGAAGATGCTCTGCGAAACGCTGGGGATGGAGGAGAAGGACATGTGTTACGTCGGGGTGGGCGAGTCGGCCTTCCCCGTCGAGAACAGGCCGATATACGCGCTGAACACGGCGCAGCTGAACAGGGCGAGCATGGAATCGTCTTTTGCCAGCCTGGCGGGCGTCGTCGACGAGATAATGAACCGCCACGCCGGCCAGAGGGGGGTCATACATACGACGTCCTACCAGCAGGTCAACTACCTGATTCAGCACGTGTCGGAAGCGAACAGGGAGAGGCTGGTCACCACCGAGGGAGGCTTCGAGAGGTCGTCCCTGCTGCGGATCCACGGCTCGACGGGCGGGTCCGTGCTCATCTCCCCCAGCCTGTTCCAGGGGGTCGACCTCAAGGACGATATGTCGCGCTTTCAGGTGATCGTGAAGGTGCCCTACCCTGACCTGTCGGAAAGGAGGACGGCGGTGAAGCTGCGGAGGGACGCCGGATGGTACGACTGGCAGACGGCGCTGAGGCTCGTCCAGACCTATGGCAGGAGCGTGAGGAGCGAGACGGACCACGCTGTCACGTACGTGCTCGATTCGAACTTCACGCGCTTCGTGGGCGCGCACAGGGGCCTCTTCCCGGCATACTTTCTCGAAGCGCTGAGGGACGGGGCGGACCTGCGGTAGGCGGCGCCCCCGGCCGACGCCGGGGCTCGATGGGGAGCCGCGGCATGGTCAACGCCGAGATGGCCGGTGAAAGCGGGAGAGGCCGGTACGGCTTCGGGGGGCGCGAAAGTATGTCGGCAAGTGGGACCATATGCGGAACGGGAGAATCGACGAAAGGGGAAGAATGGTGGTTCCCAGCGAAGTCCGGGAGGAGCTCGGTCAGAGACCTGCGCAGACGCTGAGGGTTTCAAACGGGCTGGTCCTGTCTCCTGCGACCGGGGCAGACGATTCCATCTCCCGGCTGAAGGGTTGCGTCGGTGGTTCGAAGGTCAGGCCGGGCGAACTGAACTGGGATGGAAGCCGTTCCCACGATTGACACAGACATCCGGGTGTATCGCTCCGACGGGGGCTGACCGGAACACAGGCCCGACGCCGGACCCGAGAAGAAATCTGACGACTGAAAAGGGTCGACTGGCTCGAGGCGGTCGCGAAGGGGTGACGCTGCGCTAGCCGCTCTTGACTATGACCTCGCCGCCCATCCAGAGGTGGTAGGTGCAGAAGTATTCATACGTCCCCGGCTTGGTAAATGTGTAGGTCCAGATCTGCCCGGGCGCGATGTTGCCGGAGCTGAACGTGCCGTTCACGCTTGTGACCGTGTGGATGAA
>JAKAPN010000147.1 GCA_021822995.1 archaeon | reverse complement strand
AGGTTCCTGCTCTCGTCGACCATGCGGGTCTGGAAGGAGGTCGCACCCCTCGCGCGGCGGCCGGGGCGGGGAAGGACCGTCGGCACCGGGGCGGCAGGAGACCGGACGATATTCGCCGACAAGCTCGCAGAAGACATTCTCGTCAGGGACCTGACACGGGTGGACGGCCTCAGGATACTCAGCGAGGAGGCGGGGTCGCTCGGGGCTCCCTCCGCGGGCACGGTCGCGGTAGTGGACCCGCTCGACGGGTCTTCGAACTTCGAAAGAGGGATACCGTTCTACTGCACATCGATCGCGATCGTCGAAGGGGACTCGACCCGAGACGCGACAGCGGGAGTGGTCCGCGATCTGGTCAGCGGAGACGTCTACGCGGCCAGGAAGGGGAGAGGCGCGACGAAGAACGGGAAGCCAATACGGACCGCAGCGGGCGGAGACCCGAAGCAGGCGGTTGTGGGGGTGGACTTCAGCGGCAGCCCGCCCGGCCTCGTGCCCGGTCTCGAGCCATTGATCGCAGGAGTGAAGCGCCAGGTGCACCTTGGGGCGAACGCGCTCGAGCTCTGCTACCTTGCCGAGGGGAAGACCGACTCGTTCGTGGACCTCCGGGGGAGGATGCGGGTGACGGACTTCGCGGCTGCAAACCTCATAGCGCTAGAGGCGGGGGCCGAGGTCACCGACCCAGGCGGGAAGGAGCTCGACCTGCCGCTGGACCTGAAGCAGAGGTTCAGCTTCGTGGCCTCTTCCGGGCATTCGTTCCACCGGAGGGTGCTCGAGCTGTGCGCCGCCTCCGGCAGGGGGGCGTCCAGATGAAGGTCGCAATCGTGGTTGGGACGAGGCCCCAGATAATCAAGAGCGCCCCTGTCTACCACGCCTTCCAGAAGAGCGGGTTCGACTGCGATATCGTGAACACCGGGCAGCACTACGACTACGAGATGAACAAGGTGTTCTTCAAAGAGCTCGACCTGCCCGACCCATCCGCCGACCTGAACGTGGGGGCTGGGACTCCGAACGGTCAGGTGTCGGCCATCATAGGGGGGCTCGGGTCCTTGTTCGCCGGCTCCAAGCCTGACCTCGCAGTGGCCCCAGGGGACACGAACTCGGCGCTGGCAGCAGGCATCGCGAGCTCGAAGGCGGGGGTCCCCCTCGCGCACCTAGAGTCCGGGTGCAGGTCGAACGACTTCAGGATGGCCGAAGAGGTGAACAGGCGGGTGCTCGACCACATGTCGCAGGTGCTGCTCTGCCCTACGGCCGGGTGCGTGAAGAACGTCAGAGCGGAGAAGGTCCTTGCGAGCTCGGTGACGAACGTCGGAGACACGATGTACGACTCCCTCCTGAGGTTCATCCCGTCGCTCGAGATGATTGACGCCGCTTCGAAGTACGGCCTCAAGGACGGGGAGTACGCGTTCATGACGCTGCACAGGGCCGAGACAGTGGACGACCCAGCCGCGCTGCGGTCAGTAGTCGACGGGGTTGGTTCTCTTGGGGTCCCGGTGGCGTTCAGCGTGCACCCGAGGACCAGGGAGCGGCTGAAGAGCTTCGGGGTCTCGGCTGGGCCGAACTTCACGTTCCTGGAGCCGCTTCCGTACGTGGAGACCCTGTCGATGGTGACCAGGTCGAGGTTCGTGGTCACCGATTCCGGGGGGCTCCAGAAAGAAGCGTACTGGCTTGGGAAACCGGCGCTGGTTACCAGGGAGGAGACCGAATGGGGAGAGATAGCGGCTGCGGGCGCCGCTTTCCTGGTCGGGACGAAGGGCGCAAAGATCAGGGACGCGTACAGGAAGCTGGACAGGGTCAAGCCCGGCTCGTTCAAAGCGACCAAGAGGATCTTCGGCCGCGGAAACGCGTCTGAAAACGTGGTCAGCGCGGTCTCGAAGTTCCTCGCGCCGCGAGGAAAGACCGGCAGATGAGTTCTGAAAGAGCCCCCGACCCCCGGGGAAGGAGGGTGACCATGCTGCTCTCCAACCCTGCGACCTTCGACCAGAGGCCGCTGAAGGAAGCCCACTCGCTGGCGAAGGCCGGATGGAAGGTCACGATACTCGCCTGGGACAGGGACCTCGAGACGAAGGCAGACTCTGCGTTCGGGGATGGGGTGACGGTGAAGAGGATGAGGGTAGGCGCGGGCCACGGAACCCCGGTCCTCACCGTCCCCAAGCTCGTCCTGTTCTACCTGTGGTGCCTTGCTCACCTGGCGTTTTCTCATGAGGACGTCGTGCACTGCCACGACGTCGACACCCTCCCCGCGGGGTACGCCGCCAAGGCGATGGGGCTTGGGAAGAAGAAGCTCGTCTACGACATGCACGACCTCCCTGAGGCTTTCCTCCGCTTCTTCCCTCTGACCAGGGTCACCCAGGCGGTGGCGCTGGACACGGCGAAGAGGGCCGCGGACGCCACACTGGTGGTAAACGAGCGCTTCGTGACGCTGCTTGGGAGGATGGGGTTCGACAGGTCGAAGCTGACCGTGGTGATGAACGCGTCCCCGGCCCGTGAGGGGAGGTCCGGGAAGAAGAGGGGGGACGGCCTCGGAGTCCTGTACTACGGCTCGCTGAGCGAGGAGAGGGGAGTCACGCTTCTCCTGGATGCCGTAAGGGGGCTGGAGGGCGTCACACTCAGGCTTGCGGGGCGAGGGAGCCTCGAAGCGCAGGTGAAAGAGCGGGCGTCCAAGGACCCGTCGGTGAAGTTCCTCGGATGGCTGAAGATGAGCGACCTGGAGCCGGAGATAAGGCGTGCTGACCTGATCCCGTCGCTTTACGAACCGAAGACCAAGAACGCTCAGATCGCGACCCCGGGGAAGCTCCTCACCGCGATGTCCCTCTCCATACCGACCCTGGTCCCGTCCGGGAGCTACCAGGCGGAGATAGTGGAAAGGTTCAGGTGCGGACTGGTTGTCGACTGGTCCAGCGCCTCCGACGTTAGGGAGGCGATGAGACGCCTAGCGACGGACGGGCAGCTCTACGATTCCATGTCCTCGGCGTCGTACGCCGCGTTCGTCTCAGAATTCAGCTGGGAGGTGATGGAAGCCAGGCTGGCTGCGACGTATTCGCGCCTGGTCACCCACCGCCGATGAGCTTCGAGTAGACCTCGTGCCACTTCGCGGCGACGCTCCGGGGCTCGTTCTCCTCCGGCAGCCCTCTGTGCACGCCCCCGGTCCAGTCCACCACCGAGCACCCGCAGGCGAGGGCCTCGAGCGCGGCCTTGCCCACTGAGCGCGCGACGCCGTGTGAAGGGGGTTTCCTGAGGTCGACGTAGTAGGCGTACTTCGACAGGACCTGCGGCATCTGGTCGTGGCTGACGCTCCACCGCTCCAACCAGGTGATCGAAAGGCCGAGCCTCTGAGCCACGGCCTCGGCGTCGGCGTCCATGCCGTAATGGAACGACAAGGCGGACCCGGCTGCCCTGGGTCCGGGTGCGGGCCTGAAGAGGTCCGTGTCCACCGGGTTGGGGACGTAGATGGCGCCCGCGGGCGCGCCTTCGAGCAGGTTCGGGGTCGATACGGCGATGAAGTCTGCTCGGGACCAGCGCGGACGCTTCTCTTCCCACCTCCCTTCGATGTCCGTCCCGTGGTAATGCATGACGACGGGCTTGCCGTACAGCTGCTTGACCCAGGGGACCACCCTGTCCAGGGAGTGTACGTGGACGACGTCGGCGCCCTTCGACATCTGGAGAGCCCTGAGGAAGAACCTGGCCGCGCCGTCGCCGTACGCGGTGCCGTACGACGTGAGCCCTACTCGGTCTGCGGCTCTCCGCGTTATAACCGTGCTCTTGGTCTGGAACTCCCTGTCGACGAACTTCGCAATGACGCTGGCGACTCCGGCCGTGTTCCAGATGTGCAGCACCCTCAGACCCATTCTTTCGCGCGGCTCGGGTCAAGCGCGCGGCAAAAAGCTTGCGCGGAGACCAAGCCAAATATACGCAGCCATGCGCACGCGCAGTCGTGGCCGGTCCCGGTTCGGGAAGCAGTCCCGTCGTCTCGGTCGTGATCCCGGCCTACAACAGGGAAAGGTTCATCGGGTCTTGCATCGACTCA
>JAKAPN010000146.1 GCA_021822995.1 archaeon | reverse complement strand
TCTCGAACGCCATGAACGACGAGCAGGGTGCAACAGAAAGAGTGCGTTTCTTCAACGTCTCGTTGATCAACGCCACCCCGATGTCCCTCCCAAAGTTTCCCCAGCCTCAGCGTTTCATGGGTGAGATAATCCATTCCATCGAGGCCGCAAGTCCCAGGTTCGCATGGGTCCAGTTCCTCTTCAAGCGGGTAAACCTCACCCCGACCCTGATTGCCCTGAAGAACGCGATACACATCGCCCAGGAGAAGATCAAGACCCCGAAGCGAAGCTGGATAGACGACAGCGAGTCCACCAGGCTCGAGCTCTACGGAGACTGGTACAGGCGCTCCGGGGAGAGGATCAAGAGGATTGACGCGATAGCCAACGTCCCTCACATCCTCCTTGCGATACAGGGGATGTGGGTCGGTGATTCGAGGCAGCTTTCCTCGCTTCCCTTCAAGGACTGCTACGACGAGTTCGACAGGCTGGGGACGTTCGTCTACAGGGACCCCCGAATGCTCCGGGAACTTGTCGATAGGAGGATGGTCGAAGATGTCTCCTCCTACATCATGAGCTACGTCCGTTCGCGTATGGAACCGCCATCATTCCTCATAACCCAGGAGGAGATCCCTTACTTCCTGCATCTCCCCGTGGTCAGACAGGACTCGTTCCTCAAATCGGTTGCATGGAAGCAGCACACCCCCGGCGTCGGCGAAGGGAAGATCGAAGGCAAAGGACCAGGCCCTGCGGCTCCAACGAACCCAAGGATTTTCCGGCTAAAGGAGATACCGTTGATCACCGAGCCGTTGAAGGAGACTGAGACAGAAAGGCTCTCCCAGCTCCCCTCGCCGTCTTCGGTCAGGGGTCTGGAACTCCTCTTCGAGAACGGCCATACCGATCTGCTCCTCTCGTCCACATCTGAGGGGGATGCCCGAGAGTGTCTCGGCGTCCTCGAGTCTGTCTACGGGAAGCAGCAGGTGGTCGGGGTCCCCGAAAAGCCGGAGTTCCTGTGGCACCTGCCAGAAATTGTCGGACTGTCGGGGAAACCTGCTCCCCGTTAAATCCCGGACCTTGCCGGTAGTGCGTGTCCCAGGTTCTCACCGCCGGCGACATGACTTTCCACGCGCTCGTCTCAGGCGGGACCGGCACCGGCAAGACCAACGCCATCCTGTACGTACTCGACCTCCTCTTCAACAAGAAGGAGGAGGGAGGCAAGCCACGACCTGCCCTTTTCCTCTTCGACCCGGCGGGGGACGCGTCAATCGACCTCCTCCGCGCCATCCCTTCGTCTGAATGGAGCAGGGTCTCAATCCTCGACCCCCAGTACGTCACCTTCGGCTTCAACCCTTTCTCTTTGCCTGAAAATCTCGACCCGGTGGACGAGCCCGAGGTCCTCCAGTCCCAGGTGGAGGAGTTCGCCTCCCTCCTCTCGGACGTCTTCAACACAGACTCGACCAGCGCGCCCCGCCTCATGTGGATCTTCAAGGGCGCCCTCTACTACCTCTACACCTTCTCCCCCGACCCCACCCTCTGGGAGCTCTACAACCTCATGCTCCTCTTCACCAAGAAGAGCGCCGTCGAGATCGAACTGCTCCTCAGGAGGCGGGTCAAGGAGAGCGAAATCATAAGGGAGACCATGGAGGCGATATCCAAGCTCCCCCAGGACGCCTACTCCCCAGTCCTGAACAGAATCTCCCATTTCGTCCTTCCTCCGACATCGATAACCTTCAGGGTGTTCTGCTCCCGCAAGTCCACCGTCGACGTCGAGAAGCTGATGGAGCCCGGCCACCTGACGGTGTTCAGGATACCCACGACGCTCCCGGCGGAGTTCCACAAGCTGTTCTCGGCCGCAGTGGTGATGAAGCTGTACTTCGCGAGCCTGAAGAGGGCGAAGAGGTTGGAGAGGGAGGGGCTCCCCCCGACCGCCCGGACCCCCGTGGTGTTCGCCACAGACGAGTTCAGAGACGTCAGCCAGCTGAAGATACTCAGGACCGTCCTCTCCCAGTCGAGGAAGTACGGACTCTTTCTCTGGATGGTCGTTCAGACCCTCGGGGAGGTGCCTGACGACCTGATGGGCTCCATCCAGGCGAACGTCGGACCCGTCTTGGCCTTCAGGTCGAGCCCGGACGACGCCAGGACACTGGCCAAGCTCCTCTACCCCCAGAGGCCGGAAGTGGCAGAGCCACTGATTCCCGGTCTCCCGGACTACGATACTCTCGTCAGGAAGAGGCCCGTCGGAGGGGTGCTCCCGGAGCCGCCGTTCAGAGTCTCGTTCCCCAAGCTCAGGGACCCAATTCACGAGTACGGCGAGGCGATCAGCTACATGAAAGTCGAGATGGAGAAGGCCTACGGCGGAAGCGTCGGGGACAGGGAGCTCTACTACAAGGACGAGGTCGCTGCCACCTCAAGGGACAGCGGAGAGTGCCCCATGGAGTACCCCCTCTACTGGGTTCCTCTGACCTATTTGCAACGCCAGTCAAGGGAGGTCGGATTCTCAGTAATCAGCAGATACTTCGAGGAGCGCCACCACTGGTCGCCGGGGACCACCCAGGTGGCCCTGAGCTGGCTCGCGGACCACGGCAAGGTGAAAGTGACTTTCGATGTCAAGCGTATCAAGACGGTCGACCCAAAGACCCGGAAGCTAGTCTGGAAGGAGCCCGAAAGCCACGCCGCGAAGGTGAACGCCAGGCAAGCTTGCTATTCGCTCACCCCCACCGCAAGGAGGGACTTCTTCGAGTTTGACCTGAAGAACCCGGGGCGGGCCGGGGGCCCGGAGCACATCGCCGCGATGAAGAATCTCCTTGAGAATTATTGGCAGGAAGGTTGCTGGTGCACCTGGGACAAGGGGGACAGGGGCAGCCAGTTCCCGGACATCCTGGTCCTACCTCCAATGACTTCCCAGGCGAAGGGGAAGGAGGGGAAGCAGATACCCATCATGAGCACAAAGGAGTGGGATAGGAAGAACAGAATCGCCGTCGAGGTCGAGACAGACCCCTCGAGGAACCTCAAGCAACTGAGGGAAAACTACGACAAGGACGTGTCGTGGTGGGGGAGGGTGAGGTTCGCCGTCCTCTCGGAGTCCCAGGTGGAGGAAGTGACGAGAATATTGGAGGACAAGGACCCGAACACCTTCGAGACCTATGTGATACCGGAAGTGATTCCCCAGGACGAGATAGAGGAGCAGGTCTCAGAGGACGCTTCCGCCCTGTTGAAAGATGCGGCCGAACCCCAAGGCCAGGAGACCAAAACCGTCGAGGCCAAGCCAGCCAAGTCAGGCGACGCTGCGCAGGGCCAGGACCAAGCCGCGGCGGACACCGGCGGGCTGACTCCCCTCCGCAAGAGCGAGCTGTGGATTCTGGCAAGGGTATGCAAATCGGGATATCCCGGCAGGTCCGCCCTGGCAAAAGGTGTCGGCGTCAGCACCAGACAGGTGACTAGGTTGCTCGACTCTCTCGAAACTCGAGGATTGCTAAAGAGGTCCGGCAACGATTACGATGCAACCGATGGTGGCAGGAGGCTGGTTGCGAAGGCGGGGTGGACATTCTTGGAACTGCCCGACCGGCTGGGCGACCTCAGGGTGGACACGACAAGCGTGCCTGAAACGTCAGGCTAGACAAGGGTGGACATTCTTCCGGGCGCAGGACGTCTAGCCTAGACACAACGGATGTCCACCTCTGTCCACCTTGCCATTATCAATGGGCTGCCCTGGCAGCAGAACTCTCGTCGTGCCTAACTGAGCAATGGTATCAGCGCCAGATCTTCGATTTTTCCTTCGCCGCGTTAAATACTGTCGGCCACTTGGAGGCTGCTATTCATAGCAAACCCAAACAACCCCCCCTAACAAAACCAGAGGCCTGTTCCGGTAGGGAACTCGCCGTGAAAGCGCCATTAGCGGCGCTCATGAACATCCAGCTCAGAGAACACCAACTCACACTTCTCCTCACTTTGTCACGACAGACATCGTCAGTCCTGGGTTTGTAGCCGTTTAGCCGTCTCCTTTTCGTGCCCGTACTGGGGACGTAAAACCACTCCTCCGCGTCGACCG
>JAKAPN010000145.1 GCA_021822995.1 archaeon | reverse complement strand
GGCGTTGGATGAGACGTGCTGGATTAGAAGAATATGGATTGTTAATCAATAATTCCTGTCCTGAAGCGTTAATATGACCGGAAGGGACCGAAGTTCAATGAAGATATCGGGACAGCAAAGAAAAGCTATCTCGCCAATCGTAGCAACAGTCCTCATCATCGCAGCCACACTCATCGCAGCAGCGGCAATCCTCGGGTATGTGTTCGGCATATTCGGCGGAGCTAGCACAACAGCTAACGTCACAGCGTCGGCACCGTCTCTCTCACACTCGTACAGCTCTGAAACAGCGTATCCAACCACAGCTGCAACCTTCGGCACCGTAACATTGAGCAACAGCGGAACAGGTTCCACAAGTGCATTGACTACCGGCAGTATCACGTACGGAGGCAGTACTTACCCAATTCTTATTGGTAGTACTGGCACTGCCATCTGCACCTCAACTACGTGTGGAGTCCCTTCCAACGGTGCTCTGACCGTGGACTTCTACGTGAACGGCGTGGGCACTGGTACAGGCGCTCCAACCAGTGGAGAGACCTTCAACGGACTCGTGAATCTGGCCAACGGAGAGTCCGCTACCTTCTCTGGAACGTTCTCGTAGGCGAGTATCGAAATGACGGTGTGGTGGCAACACCCACCGTCCTCTCTTCTTTTCAATTTCGGCAGTCCTGAAGCCAACTCAATGCCGAATCCTGATCGGGCGGACACACACCCCCTCCACACGTCCCAAGCTTGACCAGAGGGGCCCCTGCGATTCCGGCTCGTGGTCTCACTGAAAAGTGACGGCGCGAGTGAGGGAACAGGAAAAGGGAACGAGGAGCGGAGAGACGGAGCGACGAAGGGGCAGAGGCATTCGCAACCATCCCCCGAGCGTTCTCACGACTGGTGTTCCCCCATCGATCCGGTGATTGTGAAAGCTGTCAGCGCTAGATAGACCATGGCCTTTTGTGAAGGCTGGCGAGGAAAGGCTGCCAGAAAACGTCCATGTCTGGGTGGAGTGGCTGCTCATCCCAAATTCAGAGTCCAGGGTCAGGGCGACTGTCGGAGAGGAGTTGGGACAAACGGAGTGGACACTCGAAGCGAGGCCTCACTATACCAAGGTGAAGTTCAATGCCGTGGACGCGAAGTTCAGTGCCAAGACGGTCGGCCCGGGCTCGCGCATCGAATCGCTAGAAAAACGCATCCCTGTGATTTGGGACACCGCGAACTTGAAGTTCTGTCTGGCAGTCGCCGTGAGGCGCACCGCAACATGTGTCGGGCAGCTGGCCACCCAGCCAGTGGCTGGTAAAGGGATTTGATGGACCACATTGTGCGTTTCCAAGAGACAGAATCCAGAGTCCAAGTCCATAAGCGATAATTAAACAGAAGGCGTGTTTCAAGAGAGAGTTTGAAGGTATTTCGCAGCAGAAGGCACGCCCTCTCCGAAGTCGTCGGGACAGTGCTCGTGGCAGCTATGACCATTATCGCAGGGGCTGCCATCTTCGGCTACGTCAACGGCGAAGCGGGGACCGCATCCCAGGCCTACGGCCAGGCGGTGGGGAACAGCGTGCAGTATCTGGAGGAGAAGTTCTCGGTCGTCGACATGGCGGCCGCCAACGTCACCTGCGGCACATCGACCTGCGCTTCGTTCACCATATGGATTTACAACACGGGGAAGATCCAGCTTTCACTGCTGCAGGTGCGGGTATACGACCCCTCGTCCCCGTCTGGTTGGAACCTCAACCTTCTCTACAACTATTCTACCATAGGCGGTTCTTCTGTCAACAGGATACACGACCTGGCCGCGGGGGCCTCGAAGTGCGGCATCACCGCGACCTCCTACGAGACCCCGCCCATGACCGGCTCCGGCTCATTCGCAGCTGCCATCTCGAACACTGCAACCATCCAGCTCATAGTGCCCCCCACCAGCGCAGCACCGACCGGCGCCACCTGCCCCTCTTTCGGCCAGCTCGCGCACACCGACACCTACTTTGCCGCAGTCGTCGGCCTCTACGGGAACACCAACACGTACAGTCAGGTGGGTTGAGTCGAGATGGAGATTCCTCTTCAGGGAAGGCGCAGGCACGGGATTTCAGGGGTGATAGGGGCAGTGATCATGTTCACGATGCTCTTCACAATCGGGAGCGAGTACTTCATCTTCATCAACAACGCCAACAATCTGTCGACCCAGGCCCTCGTCAATCGCGCCAACTCTCTGTCCACTCGCCTCCAGGAGGCGATGACGATCACCACCTCCCTCAGCGCCTCAAACTACCTCGAGTTCTACTTCAACAACACCGGCGGGGTCGCTGTCAACGTCACATCCCTCATGCTTATGAGCTCGGCGGGGGTCATCCTCGCTTGCGACGGGCTCGCTCTCCCTTCCGGCCAGGGGTGCACCACCTCCACTCCAAGCATGCCGCTGGTGGCGAACCCGGGACGCGGGGCGCCGCGTTCAGGATACGCGGTCACTGGATACCAGTACCCCACCTCCACCACCCCCATAGTCACACTGAAGCTGATTACCTCCAACGGCAACATATTCGTCCAGACCTACCCTGAGACAGGGGTCTCCCTTGCCGCCCAGGCCCTGTCAAGCGGGGCCATCGGAGACCTCTACCTGGCTTTCCAGTCATACCATTATTACACGGTGACCACCGGAAACGGGTGCCCCACCGGCGGGAGCTACTCAGGGTACTGCCTCAACGACCAGGGGAAGGCGTTCGCCATCGACCACGCGAACACGGGGCCGAACTATAACGTCGGCTTCTCAGTGCAGATCACCGACCTCAACCAGCAGAAGGCGAACATAGTGCTTGACCCTTACACGCTGATGAGCCTCGTCCCGGAGAGCGGCAAGGGCTCGCTCAGCTACACGAACTGGTTCATCGTGTCGAACACCTCCACCGGCGGGTTCAACTCAATCCTGCTGTCCTATACCGACGTCGTCCTCAAGTACGACGTCCCCCAGGTGGTCGTGTTCGCAGCCAGCGCTCCCCAGCTCAGCGGCGTGGCGTACTCCGGGACCTATCTCCAGGCCACGGGGGCGGTCGCCGCTGGGACCACGACCCCGGTCTTCATGGTCTCGCACGGCTGCGAAGCTGCGGGGATAACCAGCTGTGCCATTACGGGCGGGAACTACGGGCAGAACTCCCCCTACGTGACCACCCTGTTCTATTAGGAGCATGACCAGAGTTGTTCGGTAAAAGCAAGAGCAAGGGCCCCGTCGAAGCGAAGGAGACCAAGCGGAGCTACGTGGTCAGGTTCCCGTTCACCGGGACGCCCGTCCCGGACGGGGGGAAGCTCCTCGACAGGTACCCTCTGATCAACCCCTACGCCTACGCGGCCATCGTGGAGGACGAAAACGGGGGGAGGAAGTACTACCTGGACGAGGTGCCCCTCACGCGCCAGGAGGCCAACGTCTACAGCTACATCCTCGACAGGCTCGAGACCGAGCTCACCATCCCGAGGACCGAGGTGGACCCCAAGAAGTACTTCGCAGAACAGGCGAGGCGCATCGTCGCAAAGTACGGGATCAGCGTCGCCCCGCTCCCCTGGGCGAAGATCCTCTACTTCGCAGAAAGGGACCTCGTCGGGTTCGGGGTGCTCGACGCCTTACTCAGGGACCCGAACATAGAGGACATCTCCATCGACGGCGTCGGCAAGCCCATATTCGTCTACCAGAGGCGCTTCGAGAGCCTGGGGACCAACATAGTCTTCGCCAAGGACCCGGACCTAGACAACCTCATCACCCGCCTCGCTCACATGACCGGCAAGCACATCTCCACCGCCTTCCCCATCCTCCAGGGGACGTTGCCGGGGCGCCACAGGCTGATGGCGACGTTCAGGCGCGAGATATCCCCCTACGGGTCGACCCTCACGATCAGGAAGTTCAGGGAGGACCCTCTTACCATAGTCGACCTGCTCAACTCTAGGGTCATCGACCAGAGGATGGCCGCCTACTTCTGGCTGCTGATGGAGAACAAGGCAACGGCGTTGGTCGTCGGTTCGACCGGCAGCGGGAAGACCACCCTCCTCAACGCCCTCCTCACGATGACC
>JAKAPN010000144.1 GCA_021822995.1 archaeon | reverse complement strand
ATCATCTCGATGATCCGGGCCTGGGAGAGGGGCCCGGCGTAGAGGGGTCTGAGGTTCGGGATGGACTTCACCAGCCCTGAGACCACCTCGAATGTCTCCCTGGTCTCCGCAGCCACAAGTATGTCCATGGCGACAGGCTCGTCCTTCTCGAAGAAGAGGGAAGAGACGTGGTTGAACGCCGTGGCCACCCTGCTCCCCCGGAGAAGCCCGGCAAGCTCCTCCGCCGCGGACCCTTCTTCAAGCCCGTACCGCAGGAGCCCCGCCTCGACTCTCAGCGGGTTGACCGCAGAGACCACCACCTTCCCCGAGAGCGCAGCGGCGAGCCCCGCCGCGGCGCCAAGGGCCTCATAGGGGATTGCGAAGACTACGACATCCGCGGCTTCCGAGGCGCCGAGGTAGTCTGCCCCGGTTGCCCCGTGGATCAGCCCAGCCGCCTCCAAGGCCCTCGACGGGTCCCGGGAACCGATCACCACTTCGTTGTTCCGGGAAAGCTGCTTGGCGATGGCCTTTCCCATGCGGCCCGTCCCTCCGAGAACCGCGACCTTCATCCTTCCAGCCTCGACTGCGGGGCCGCTTCGACGTACTTCGCATACTTCGAGTCCAGCACCTCCTTGACCTTTTCAGCCCTCTTCCAGCCTATGCCACCGGTCATGGCCAGCTCCCCTGCGGTGAGGGCCATCACCCGTCTGGGGGTGCCGTATTTCGACAGGAGCTTCTCCGCCAGCCTCCTCCCTACCCCCGGGAGGGACGAAACCAGGTAGACCTGCTGCAGGGGAGTGCTCTTCGCCTTGCGGGGGACCTCCGACGGCATCCTGGCGAGGGGCTTCGCCCTGGCCTGGACGAGGAGCTCTGAGATGGCCAGGGCTGTCTCCCTCGGGTTTGCCGTGTAAAGCACCCTCAGCCCGTAGGCAATGGACACGTTGGCGATGGCGCCGTAGAAAGACTTCAGGTTCCTTGCCAGGCTGGCGACCTCCTTGGAGTCCCCTTCGACCAGCAGGAACGGCTTCGCGTAGGCCGCAGATATCTTCGCCGCCTGGTCGAATATGCGCGAGTCGTAGACCGACGAGACCAGGTCCCTGACCGACTTCCGCTCTACGGCGATCTCGGGGTTGAGTACGTAGTCCGCCACCGGGAGCCTGCTGAAGTACACCCTGACGTTGAGCTTGGCCAGCTCGTCGGGGACCCCGCTCGCCCTCTCCCTCTCGTCGACCACCACCCGGGCGGGAATCACGGGAACTGCACTGGAATGACGAAATAAAAGGAGTAGGCGGCGAGCGCGAACAGCACGACCGAGGCGCATGCTACCCCGATGTCCACCCGCCTCGCCCTGTATTCCAGGAGGGACGTGGGTTTGGGGGCCGCGCCGTACGCCCTCGCCTCCATGGCCTCGGCCAGCTCACCGCTCCTCACCACGGAGTTGACCACCAGAGGGATCAGTATGGGGATCATGTTCCTGACCCTGCGGACGAGGTTCCCCTTCTCCAGCTCGAGCCCTCTGGACTTCTGGGCGTCCATGATCTGTATGGTGTCGAGCATCATGACCGGTATGAACCTGACTGCGGTGACGAAGGCGAAGACGACGTCCCTGGGGAGCCTGAACATCTTCATGACCTGCTCGAGCTCGTCAGGCGACGTGGTGATGAAGAAGATGCTGGTGGACACCACTATGGCTACGAACCTCGTGGCGTAGAGGACTGACGTCTCCAGGTCCCTGGTGAACAGCACGTTCACCACGAAGATGAACCCTGAGAACAGCGCCGTGAACGCCATGGTCCTGGCCACACGCTTCAGGACCGTGGCGGCTGCCGAAAGCCCGACCATGAACGCGACCACAAGGACCATCTCGAAGATGGACCTCGCGAGGAGGGTCGTCACGAACATCAGCGCCGAGTTCAGGAGCTTCGCCCTGGGGTCCAGCCGGTGATAGAAGGAGTAGCCTTTCCTGAAGATGAAGCCTCCGCTCAGCCACATCATGGCTGCAGGCTCTCCTCGGCCCAGCGCGCGGCGTCCAGGGCGTGGACGAAAGGCGTCCCGGGCCTGCGGTGGAGCTCCTGGTAGAACTCCACCAGCTGGGGCTGGGCGACCCTCGCCGACCCCAGCAGATCCCTGTCCTGCATGAGGTCTGCCGAGGGGCCGTCTCCAACGACCCTCCCGCCTTTCATCACCACCACCCTCGGTTGTATCGGCCAGAGGAACTCGATGTCGTGGGAGACCACCATCACGGTCTTCCCGGCAGACTTCAGCATCTGTATCGTCCCCGCCAGCCTCTCCTTCTGGATGGAGTCCTGCCCCACCGTGGGCTCGTCGAGTATCACCACCTGTGGGTCCCAGGCCAGGATGCACGCCAGGGTCAGCCTCTTCTTCTCCCCGCCGCTGAGGACCAGCGGAGACGACTTCCTGTACTCCTCCAGGCCGAAGAGCTCCAGCCCCCAGGTGACGCGGTTCCGCACCAGCTCCGGGGAGAACCCGAAGTTCCTGAGGGCGAACGACATCTCCTCCTCCACGGTCTCTGAGAAGAGCTGGTGGTCGGGGTTCTGGAATGCGACTCCGACCTTCCGCGACAGCTGGGCCGTGCTCGCCTCCTTCGTGTCGACGCCGTCGACGAGGACGCTGCCTGACGCCGGCTTCAGCAGGCCAGTCACGTGCTTGACGAGGGTCGTCTTCCCCGCCCCGTTCTCTCCGACCAGGGCTACGAACTCGCCCGCCTCCACCCTGAGGCTGACCCCGTCCAGGGCCTTGACGCCGTTCTGGTGGACGAACGTGACGCCCCTGAACTCTATCATCTCCGCCTCCCCTCCACGGCGGAGGCCAGCTCGGACGGGGTCAGCAGCCCTCCTGCGACCGCCCTCCCGCCTTTGCTCTCTGTGAGCGCCTTCTGCACCCTGGTTACCGCAGGGATGGCCACGCCGTGTGCCTCGGCATCATCGCCGAAGAGCACATCCCTGGGGGACCCTTCGAGAACCTTCCTCCCTCCGTCCATCACGACCAGCCTGTCTGCGACCCCCACGAGGAGGTCCAGCCGGTGCTCCACCACGACGAAGGTGGTCCCCAGCTCTTCCCTGAGCCTGGCCACCAGAGTGACCAGCTCGGAAGCCGTCTTGGGGTCGAGCAGGGATGTCGGCTCGTCGAGTATCACCAGCTTGGGCCGCATCGCGAGGACGCCTGCCAGGGCCACCCTCTGCTTCTGCCCGTCGGAGAGCTCGTGGGGGGCCCGCTGGGCCAGGTCCCCGATCCTCAGGAGCCGGAGGGCTTCGTCCACCCTGGACCTCATCTCTTCCCGGGGGACCCCGAGGTTCTCCAGTCCGAAGGCGACGTCCCTCTCAACGGTGAACATGAATATCTGGTTCTCCGGGTTCTGGAAGAGGAACCCGACTGTCTGAGCGAGGTCGCGCATGCTCGACCCCTTGACGCTCGACCCCGCCACGATCACGTCCCCGGAGTACTCCCCGCCGTACATGTGGGGGATCAGCCCGTTCACCGTCCTGAGGAGGGTGGACTTGCCGCACCCCGACGGCCCGGCCAGCACCGCTATCTCGCCTTCGGGTATAGACAGTTCGAAGTCGGAAACCGCGTTCCTAGGCGACTCTGGATACCTGAAGTTCAGCCCCTCGATCTTGAGTATGTCGCCCATGTGGCTGCCGCCGCCTGGCGGGGTTAGAGTCTTTCCCTGGGGGATACCGCTGCGGGCGACTGCACCACGTCGGCGAACCACGGGGTCCTCCCTCCTACCCTCAGCCTGGGGATAGACGGGACCCTCAAGACCAGGGACGAGACGCCCATGACCATGGCCAGCTGAAGGACGTTGAACACTGCCGTGAACGCGAGAATCACCAGCAGGGCGTTGGAGGATGTCAGCCCGATCCCGACCGCTGCGAAGGGGGCGCTGACGAAGCCTTCGACGGCCGCGAGGCCGTAGAGGTAGACGACGAGGTAGAAGTTGGCGACCGTCATCACCGCGGCCCGGAACGCGCTGCCCAGGACAGTGGTCCACCCTGCGAGCCTGAGGAAGCTGGTCCTCCCGCCGCGTGCCGCGATTTTCGTGCC
>JAKAPN010000143.1 GCA_021822995.1 archaeon | reverse complement strand
GCATGTCATGCGCATGAACCTCCTGAAGAGCGATGGCTCCAGCTCGTCTGCCTCACCTGTTGTGGCGAGCTGGTACTCCGCGAAAGGGACGAGGACGAGGGTGCACTTGCCACCGTAAGACGAAAGGACTTTCACAAGCCGCACGATCTTGCTCTCGAGCGCGGTCAACGGTGACGGGGCCAGATAGAAATGGACATAGACCGGAACGCACCCGCGCTTCATCATCAGCCAGGCTGCAACCGGCGAGTCGATGCCGCCGGAGAAAAGGAGCATCACACGTCCGGCGGTCCCGACCGGGAGCCCGCCTGGACCGGCCTGCTTCTTCGAGTATACAGTGGTTCGGGTCTTCGTGACGTCCACATGGAACACCACGTCGGGGTCGGTCAGATCGACCTTCATCCCGGACTGCTCCGCGACCGCTGCGCCCAGATCTCCGGCAAGCTCGTGAGACCGTACGGGGAAGGATTTGTCCGAGCGCCGAGCGTCTATCTTGAAGGTCCGACCGGTCGACCCCTTCGCCATCTCGAGCACGGCGGTGCGTATCTTCAGAACGTCGCTCTCGACGACGGTCACCGGAGAAAACCATGCCACTCCGAACGTGGCCGATATCCGGGCCGCGACCTCATCGCTCGTCCCTTCCGCGGTGACAAGCAGCCTCCCTTCGGCGTGCCGAATCTCAGGGTGAAGCCCGGAAAGAGCACGTGCGAGGTTCTTCCTCAGGACGCGGACGAAGTCGGGCCTGTTCTTCCCCTTGAGCGCGACCTCCGCGTAGTGCACCACGTAAGTGGACGCCATGTTCACCCGGCTGTGCGACGGCAAGGATAAAGCAGTTCGCTGGAATGCAGGCTCAGCGCAGCACCGCTGCGACCATGGCGACCAGGAAGATCACCGCCAGGTACGGGCTGGAGAACTTGAACGCGAGCCAGGCGTTGTCCTTCGTCGGCGACCTGAACAGCTTGATGTTGGTCGCCAGCAGGAGAAGGTCGAAGACGAGCGCCACTCCAAGATACAGAAAGAACCCGAGCCCAAGGAAATAGTTGGCGTAGAGCAGGCTGACGGGGATGAGCATGAGAGTGTTCACCACGATGTATCTAGAAGCCGCGACGGGGCCTACGACCGAGGGGAGCATCGGAATGTTCACCGCCGAGTAGTCCTCCTCCGTAATGACGGCGAGAGACCAGAAGTGACTCGGCGTCCAGACGAACACCAACGCGCCGAGGAGCCATCCGACCAGGGGATATTGGAAAGTGACTGCGTACCACCCTGCGAGCGCCGCGCAGCTCCCGGCGAAGCCGCCGAGGACGATGTTCCAACTTGTCCTTGGCTTCAGAAAAAGGGTGTAAACGGGGACGTAAACGAAGGCACCAAGCCCGATGAAGAACGTCGCGACGTAGTTCAGCGTCAGCAGCGCGACGATCATCCCGGCAGCGAGCAGGCCGAACCCCAGATACAGCGCATGCAGCGGAGGGACGATCTTCCCAGAAGGCAGCGGCCTCCCCATGGTCCTCTTCATCTTGGCGTCCATCCCCATCTCCAGGTAGCTGTTGAGCGCAAGCGCGCCGCTGGAGGCGAGGGCTCCCGCGACGAGGACCCCGACCAGCACGACAGGCTGAGGGATGCCTCGGGCGGCAACTACCGCTGACCCGAGAGCGGCCATCAGGAGGAGGGGCGTAATCTTGGGTTTGGTCAGCGCGAAATAGTCAGAAAAGCTCATTCAACTGTTCTCCGTTTGACCGAACGCCTTAGGGGCGTGTATTTTGGTCTTCCATGCGCGTTCCTGTAACCACGGGAGATGCGAGCCATATCTCCGGAGAACTGATTAAAGGCTCCTCGAACGTGAAAGGCTGTGAAAAGGGCGCTTTCGACGCGGTACGTCGCCTGCGGAGCGCTCGCAGCGGCCTCAGGGACCGCCCTTGTGGCTGGCGAGTCGCTGGAATGGTACTTCACGCAGGATTCGGTGCTCGGCCAGTCGGCAGCGGTGGCGCAGGCGACCGCCTTCTACTCCTACGTATCGCTGGGTATCGCCATGGCAGTGGCCGGGACGCTGCTTATCG
Organism: archaeon; assembly: GCA_021822995.1. GTDB lineage: Archaea > Thermoproteota > Nitrososphaeria > Nitrososphaerales > Gagatemarchaeaceae > UBA183. The sequence continues at coordinate 1,994 of JAKAPN010000143.1, read as the reverse complement.
GAATCGGGCTGGCCAAGAAGAAGGTCGAGGGGCCCGGCTCCGTCTGGACTGTGATTTCTGGGGCATTGAATTCTAGGCCAGACATCAGGGTGGGCGCCGTCGCCGGCGTCCTGTACGGCATTGCATATCTGTTCGTCTCTAGCATGGTTGTCTACCAGCCGTCCGTCGACTTCGCCGCTGTCTATGGTGTCACGGCTCCGTCGGTCTCTGCCGCGGCCTGCTGCGGGTCTCCTGGTACAGTCCCAGAGCTCATAGTGTACCTCATGCCGCAGTGGCATTTCGCACTGCAGATACTGCCCCTTGACGCCTTCTTCGCTGCTGTCATCCCGATCCTCGTGGGGTTCAATGTAGCGGTCGCGGCCCACGCGCTCAGAGACAGTGGGCTAAGATCCAATGCTGGATGGCTCGCGCCTGTCGGGATAGCGGCGGGGCTCTTCACGGGGTGCCCGACCTGTGCCGGGCTGGCTCTTGCTGGCGCACTGGGAGGGCTCGGCGCGACTTCTCTCGCGGTCGCTCTTGCCCCCTTCCAGGCATTGTTCATCGCGCTCAGCATCCCCGCGCTGGTGGCGAGCCCCTTCCTGGTAAGCGTGTACGCTGGAAAGGCGGCGGTCGCTGCTTGCGCTGTCCCCGTCTCCGGAACGGCTCCAGCTGGCACAAAAAACCCTTAAGAAATCTCGACAGGTCGGGCGACCGTCCCGCAGTAGCTCAGCCTGGTAGACCCAACGGGGCCAAGAGCTTCCGGCTGTAGAGGTCGGCCATCGGCTGACCCGTCCAGCCTACTCAGGCCACAGTCACCGGAGTGTCGTCGGCTCAAAAGAGCCAAAAGCTCTGAGGTTCCGACCTGCGGGACGTTAAACCGGCTTTTTTTGCCTGCAAGTCATGTTTTCGGCCTCTAAAGAGCGCACGCGCCAAGAAACATAGCTTTTGACCCTCCGCGGGAGGGCGAGGCAGGCTACACCTGGCAGGGACCAGGGTTGCTGACCCCGGTCGGGAATATGTTCCCCGAGCTGTCTACCCTCAGCTCGATCGTGGGGAGGTTGGTCGAAGCCGGCCCGCGGACGACCTTCCCCGTCGCGTCATATATCGAGCCGTGGCATGGGCAGTAGAAGTAGTCAGAAGACGGGTCGAAGGAGCACTCGCAGCATACGTGCGTGCACAGGATGCTCAGCGCCGTGAGCGAACCGTCCGCGTTCTTGATGAGCGCGTTCGGATACCCTGACGGATACTCAAAGTAGACAGGCGTGCCTACCTTCAAGTCGCCGATGTTGGCCACCGATCCCGAGACAGCGCCGGTGGTCGTTGTCACCGCAGCGCTCGCAGCGGCTGGCGCGGGCAGTTTGATCGAACCCACGACCACGCCGATCCCGACAAGCCCGGCGAGACCCGCAGCGGCTTTGATGAACCCCCGCCTTGTGTAGTCGAGCCTCTGAGACCTGCTCTTCCTCCTGGAGAGATATCTGGCGTGCGGCCTCCCCAGGACCCCCGCGAGGATGACCCCAGCTTGAAGCGCGAGAAGTAGGTCGAAGGCGCCCAGGCCAAACAGGTAACGGGCGAAATATGGGATGGTCATGTTGTATTGCGGGGCGGTGAGGACGTCCCCCGCCTGGAGGACGAATCCGAGCACTCCTGCGGCTATGGAAGGGAGGTACACCGACTTGGACGATGAAAGGCTGTACAGGCCCAGGACCAGGTCCATGACGACGATGATCACCAGGCCGACAGCGTGCGACACAGCGAGGAGCCAGAGCGACGCGTCTGTCGCCAGCAGGTAGGCTCCCGTCGCCGACGACAGCAGCAGCATCCCTCCTGTCGCCAACTGGATCCTACGGAACCCTCTGACTGCAGCGTGCTTTGCAGACGTCGGCTGGCCTGCAGCCTGGGTCATGGCCATTCTACCGTTGCCGGCACCCGAGGCGACGGCTGACTGCACGCCTGAAGGGAGGCGGGGACCGGCGGGCCACTGCATTGAACCGCTACAGCGGAGCCCATTTGTA
>JAKAPN010000142.1 GCA_021822995.1 archaeon | reverse complement strand
CGGATTCGTTTTCCGCGCTTAAAACGCTTCTCTGAAGGATAACGCCACAAAAAGTCAGGGGATCAGAACGGCTCTGCCCGTCACTTGTCCCCCTCTCACCATGGCCAGGACTTCGTTCACCTTCTCCAGCGGAAAGTCGCGATGCACAACCCTGACAAGCCCTTGTTCGGCCAGTTCCAGCGTTTCTCTCATTTCGGTGAGAGAGCCCAGTATGGGGCCTGCGACCATCCTGTCTTTCGCGTCGGGCCCCGAGTAGTTCAACGAGCCTCCTGCAGCCCCCAGGACGACAAGGCGGCCACCTGTCCCGAGCGTGTCAAAACCAAGCGACAGAGTCTGGTCGGAACCCACCGTATCTATCACCGCAGCAACCCTCGACTTCCGTGCCGCATCGGTCAGTCTTCCAAACTCGCTGGGGCTCATGATGTCCTCTGCGCCCAAGCTCTTTGCCAGCTCCAGTTTTTCCTCTCGCGTGTCCACGACCATGACGTGAGCCGGTGACAGAGCACGGAGCATCTGAACCGCGAGGTGCCCGAGGCCGCCGGCACCCACCACGACGACGGAATCTCCGGGTGCAGCCAGGCCTACAACATGATTCTTGATCGCGTGGTATGCCGTCACGCCGGCGCATGCCAGCGGGGCTGCTTCGGCGTCGGACAACCGCCTCAAAGGGTACAGATATCTTTCGGAGGGCACAAGGGCGAATTCGGCGTCTGTCCCGTCGAACTCGAACCCATAGGACCTGGCGGCCGGGCACAGATTCTCCTTGCCCCCTATGCAAAACATGCAGGTGCCGCAGCCCGTCGTCGGGTACAGCAGCACCCTGTCGCCTTTCCTGAATCTGCTGACTCCTTCGCCTATCTGGTGGACTATTCCGGCAGGCTCATGCCCCAGCGTTAGAGGGTACTTCGTTCTCCCGAGCTTACCGTCCACAACATGCAAGTCGCTTCCGCACACACCCGAAGCCGTCACCCTGATTACGACCTGTCCTGGACCAGGGACGGGATCTTCGACTTCCAGAATCATGACAGACGCATGGGGTGCCTCGACTCGCGCCGCCTTCATACATTAGTTCCCTTGCAAGCTGGTTAATTGGCTTAGCGGAAGCATGGAGAACCAATGAAATATCTGCGATGTTCTGCTGTAATGCGAAACATATCTTCGCCTTATAGGGGACGAAATCCCCTTTTGAATTGCTCAATAGGTAGGCTCTTGGAGAATGGTTGACGATGAAAGTCCATGCTTGGGCCTGGTGCCGACGTTATAGGAAGGAAAAAGTCCCAAGACACCAAGAGCCCATCTCAGAATAGTCCTCCTACACACGGTTGGGCAGCGAGCCAGCGATAGTAGTCTGAGATGGTCCTCTGCCTTCGTAAGGGCTGCGAAAAATAGTGATTTTTTATTCCATTGTGGCTAGCTTCCTTCATCGTACGTGATTCCCACAACCAATTTAATGGGTGATGACCGATGAACTTCGGTGATGAAGCGAGTTTCTCTTCACCCAGATGTTTCTCGCGAGCTCTTGACGCCGGCCGCATGGGTGGAGAATTCGTTTTGCATCATGTCGATCTATGCATTGCAGTTAGTTTCGTTTCTGTCCATTATAGGGTCCGTTATACGTTCCTGGAATCTCGCTTTGTATCCGGTTGCGGCTTAAAACGATACTTACCCGGACTTGTGAACTCCACCAGCCCAAGGTCTCGAAGGACCTGTAACTGTTGCCTGATCTTGGCCTTAATATTGTGATTGTCCGGGTGGATCCGGGCCAGTTCCGTTTCGAAGGAGTACATGTTATCCAGAGTGAAGGTTGAAGGCAGATTCTCAACACAGCGCAGGACGTCTGTCGTCCACCCCCGCCGTTCTGGCTTGATGTTGAGAAGTGTTTCTGTGCGCTTCCACTGTGCAAGAACCTCCTGCTTTTCCCTGACCGTGCCTTCGTTGACGACCCAGATTCTTCCGACCTGCGGTATCCTGTCCAGTGCGATGTTATATCCCCTCCATCCCCTGCGTTCTGCCTTCGGGCTGAGCGGGGGTCGAGGGACGATGCAACTGGTGGTGATACACGCCCTGTGAACCACGAACAAATCCTCCACCACCCATCTGGGACGGTCATAATGGAGAAAGATCAAGGAAGGGAAGGCGTCCCGCATGAGGACTTCCATGGTCGCCTCATAGTTGGCCCCGAGAACACGTCGCGAGAACATCGTTTGAGCTGACTTGAGCTGGAACCTTTCAGCACACAAAGACGAATAGAAGTCATAGACCCTGGTTCCCGTCGGAAAAGGCAGGAGGTCGTATCCGCAGGACGGGCAGTAGAAGTTATCCTCGGTCCATCTTTCTGTAGCAACGCGCGCAATCTGCGACCGACTTGTAAATGTCGCGGGGTACGCCGGCAGGTTCAGGTCCAATGTTCAATCCTCCGCCCTTGAGATTGGGAAGCTCCGCCAGCAGCCAATCGTTCCAAGAGCGATGAGAGTTTGTAGTCGTGTGAAATCACATCGCTACGAGCGACCTGCTTCAGTCTCGAAATCACGATTTTGAGGGGTTTGTCGAAGTGGTCGCCGGGATGAGCAATGACATACAACCTCAGATGATCGTCGCTCCTATTCTTTCTTAGGAGGTCCTCAAAATCGAACCATAGCAGATAATCCGAGTGTATGTCCTTGTCCCCGAAGTATTCAAAACCTTTTGTGGTCCCCTTGACCTCAATGTGCAGTTTGGTTTTCGCATCCCTACCTATGATGTCGGCCTCTTCCCCGCCAAACTGAAACTCGTATCGGCTCAGCCCGTTGATCTCTCCTTTCCTAAGGAGATGTATTGCCAGAGACTCGGTGAGCACGGGAGGCAGCTTTGGGTATTGGATGTAGGCCGCCAGAGGATTTTTGGCCTTTAAATCTGAAATGTAGGCGAAAACGTCCCTGAGCAGAAGGACCAGGTGCTGAATTTCTGCAGGTGACAGAAGCTTCTTGGTCATCTTCGGTGCTCTCCTGTCCCAGAAATCTCTTCCACCTTCAACGAAACTGCCTGCCCTTCGCTAGTGGTTACATAGAGCTTGCCTGTCCTGGCGTTAGGCGTCAGAGATTCGACCAGGCGTCTACTGCGCAATTCACGCAGTGCACGGCTTATGTTCGGAATGCTAGTGTGAAGTTCCATGGCGAGGATCGTGGGGGTCTTTGGCGTGCGTAGACTGAGCAAGACTGCCTTCCGATTCTTGCCTCGAAGTACGAAGCTTATCGCGTCCCACGACATTCGCCAATGGTCGCTTAACGAACAATATTGATCTAACTATCAAAGAGTTAACAATTAATTAACGTGTAAGTGGTAACGTCTGGCTCTGAAAGGTGAATTGGATGGTCAACAAGGTCGCGCCCGGGCGGAGGGATGGAGTTTCAGGGTTCGGCGACGGACAAGAGACCCTGATTGAGAAGAATCGGGAAGCCAACACGTTTGCACGTCCTAGAGGGTCCAGCAATTACCAGACCCCGGCAGACTTCAGGGCCGCGCTTGACGCGGTCTACCACTTCGATGACTGGGACCCGTGTCCCATCAATTCCGCAGGCATGAGGAATTTCGATGGCCTCGGCAGGACTCCCGCGTGGGTCAGGAAATACTTCTACAACCCTCCCTACGATAACGTCGTCCCCTGGCTCAGGAACTCCATCCGGGATTGGGAAAGGGGCATCCTCAGTTGCGCGTTGATCAAGGCCGACACGTCGACCAGCTGGATGCATGACATAGTCTTCCCATACGCCCGCGTGATATGGGTCCGAGGACGCCTCAAGTTCAGCGGCAAAGGGCCCGCACCGTTTAATTCAGCGGCGGTCGTGTATGAACCTGGGAAAATGGCACCGAGCCAATCCGTCATGTGGAAGGACAAAGCGGGAGTGTGGAATGTTTTTCTCGAATAGTACATTGGTGGTGAATTTGGGCTTGGACGACGTTGTTGGTTGATAATCTGAACGTGGTGACATTTGATGCTGTCCCTCGACAACGTGATAGGTTTGACGAGTCGATTAGCGCTTGCTGACATGGCTGTTTACAGTACATCCGCAAGTGGATTCT
>JAKAPN010000141.1 GCA_021822995.1 archaeon | reverse complement strand
CCGCTTCGAAAGGTCCTGCGTCCACCTGATCCTGTAAGAGGGAACCAGCTTCCACTTCTGGACGTGCGTCCGGTAGTGATATTCGAGTGTCTTCTGATGCACCTTGAGCTTCCGGGCGATCCCAGTAAGATGCTGAAGGGAATCCTTCTGCAGTTCTTTGATTATGATGAGGTCGTAGTCGTCGAAGGGCTGCGGCGCGGGTTTGGCTGCGGGGGGGAGGGGAATGGGAGCCGCCTCTGCCACCTTGGCCCACTCGATTTCCCATCTCCCTGACCGGAAGTTGAAGAATCGGGGGTCCATCGGTTTGTGCCTGCTGACCAAAGTCCTGTCAAGCGAGAAGTCGGCTAGAACTCCTTCGGCTTTGAGCCCTGTGAGGAGCTCTCTGTACTGGTTGGTCGTCCCGTCAGGCAGCGCGAAGAGGGCGACGAACTTTCCCTCCGGGATTATTTTGCCGTAATAGGTCAGATACCCCCATTGGTTGAGCGCAGCCAAAACCTGAGGAGCCGTGGCGCTGTAAGCCTTCCCGAACTCCAGGGTCCCCCAATGCAGTGACAATCCGAGTTTGGCGAAGTCGACTTCGGCGTGGAACTTGAACCCGAGACGACTAAATCGCTTCTTGATCTTGTATCTGATAGTCTCCTGGTGCGCTCCAGTCATCCTAGAGATTTGAGCGACGTTTCTAGGGCCCGCCTTTCCTATTGCCGTAATGATCTTCGCTTCTAAATCGGGAGATTCGTCTTTGGTTGTTTGGACTGACTTCACGCGAGGCAACTAGTTTTGTCAGCAAAAACGAGTAATTAAGCGTGCCAGGTTCCCGATTAGTAAAGGGGGAGGGTCGGGGTCGGACTCGTATGCGGCTGGATCGTCGGGTTGGCGAGCCTGAACGCTCGAGTCGGCCGTTACCTTTCGGCTACCTGAGCAGGCTTCAAGTAGACTCTGCGATACACCCAGGAGTTCCCGAATCTTTCTCGTTTGATGTGTTGTTTGTCCGCCAGTCGGGCCAGATAAGTCGAGATGGTGCTGAGCTTGGCTGGCTGATTGTACCTCTCCTCGAACTCCCGGGCTACGTCAGACGACGAGAAGTCTCCGGCGGCGAACGTGGTCTCCAACAGCGCCTGCACCTTGCCGAAGAAGGTCCCTTCGTCCGGCACCCTGTGGGAGCGTTCCAGAGGGACATCCATGACTTCGAGCATGTCCATGGCTTTCATCAGCTTGTCTCTCGACACGGCCCCTTCCAGAGCAAGGGTGTACTTGGTACCTTCGTCGTCTTCGAGTTCGATTTTGATTCGTTTGTGCAACTTTTGGCCCGACCGGTGCCGCGAGCCCAGATTTAGCGGTGCCGGGTGTGAACTTGTGAACCCGATGGTCGATTAGTTTGACGGTGGCTTGATACGGTCAGGAGAGTTCACTGGTGTTCACTCGGATCATATCACCAAAGAGCCTGGACAGGCTCCAATGGAAACAAAGGGGTCAGAATGCGCCTTTTCACTGGTTTGGGGGCTGGACAGGTTCCAGTGGAAATACAGGGGTGTCATGCCGGGCTGGTTTCTGTGGTCGTTCACTCTGGTTCACTAGGGACCCCCCACCCCACCCTTTCCACTGGAGCCTCTCTCCCGCACAGAACGGGCCACCAAAGAGTTGGTTTCCAACCAAAAGCGTCTGGCTTTAGACCCCAAGGCATATCCAATCAAGGACGCTAACCAAGTACGGGCTCTTCTTACTAACGTAAATCACTTATTCTCTATAGGGCTCTTCCAACGGAAACAAGCGAAGCTTAGGGGTGGGGGCGGTCCTTGGTGCATGTCAAGCGGAACGTTGTTTCTAACGATATTCAGGACACAGAACAAAACAGGACGAACTCCAAGTCAGGAATTCTTTAATATCAGGAACGCGCCACAAGCCTTCATGCCAAACGAAGTCGTTGTGACCAGGCGCGGGCAGACGACCATACCGACCGAGATTAGGCGCCGCCTCGGCATCGAGGAAGGCTCGAAGCTGAAGGTCGACATAGAGGGCAACAGGGTTGTGTTCGAGAAGGTCCCGTCGATCTTCGACTTGGCGGGAACGAGCAAGCTGTCCGGGACGGAAGCTTCCAGGGCGCTCGACAGCCTCAGAGAAGACCACTGAATGTTCTTTGACACGCGGTACTTCTGGGCCGTGCTCACCGCCAAGGACAGAGAGGCCACAATCAAGCTCAAGGCCCTGTTCGACAGGTCGAAGCCGGCCTACACGTCTTCCGTCTGCCTGTTCGAGGTCTACAAATTAACCCTCGCAAGCGAGGGCAAGGACGTTGCAGAGCTCCGAACCGCGACCATCGAAAGAGACTTCCAGGTCGTCGCCGTCGACGCGGAGATCGCCCGCGAAGGTGCGGTTCTCGCGCACAGGCTCCAAGTTCCAATGGCGGACGCGATGATCATGGCTACGGCCAAAAGACTCCACCTCGCATGCGTCACCGACGACCCACACTTCACCGAAGTCAAACGAGTCTGGGTCTAGGATACAGGCAAGCGCTTTCGCCCTTCGTCGGTGAGCTGGTAGAGAAACGGCTTAGACGAGTCGTTCCGGACCACCAGCCCTGCCTCAAAGAGCGCTTTCATGATTCTCGCGGTGTGTTCGCGAGACTTGCCCAACGCGTCAGTGAGTTGACGGGTGTTCTTCGCTGCCTCGCCAAGGAGCTTCAGGGCAGCCAGCTGTGTCTCGTCTATCTCTGCCCCGGTCTTGGTGGCTTGGGTAATCGGCAGCAACCCTCCCAACTCCGGTGGTTCCGGCTCCAATTGACGTGACTCTGGCTGTTGCACAGAGGGAGTTGTGATGTGACTTGCTGGCTGTGCAACGTTGCGCTGGAGGGACGCAGACGGGACAGCAGCCGGCGAGGAGGGGCCCGTAGCCGCCAAGGCGACCGAAGCTGCCATGACCCGGGACTGGACTACCTCGAACCTGCCCATCATATCTAGTATGCGTTCGTCCTGTTTCTTGAGACGCTGTTCGAGGGCAGACCAAAGGTCACGGCCCATGTCGGTAGACGCATTGATCCGCTCGGATACCTGCCTATATCTGACCAAGAGAGCAACAGAAAGGGCCACGAAGAAGAACGAGGCCGCCAGCAGAACCAACGTCGTGACGTCGACCATCTGTGACCCAGACGTGACTCTGGTTGTGATTTAAGCGTGACGCCAGTGCATCAAAGCAACGCTTTGCGGGTTGGTTCTCCAGGACCTGACAGGAACACACTCCGAGAAACACCTTCAAGCAAAGGGGGCACTCATGAGATAAAGAATTACACGTACTACTTCGCTATTCGACCTACAGTTACTCATTGCCAGTCTAGCACCGGCGAAGCCTAGGTCGAAGCCACGTCACACCATTCAAAGGAACAACGAAGATACGCAACGGGCTATCACATCACAATCTTCTGGGTGAGTGCACGCAACACCGCCGCGAGCCGCGCGGCTTCCTCGTCAGTCAGTTCCCTCGAGCCTCCGCCGGAGACCTCCAACAACTTTCGGACGTCTTCTATCTTTACGATTCCCACCCAAACCCCGATTAGCAGAGTGACCACAGACTTTCGGATCTTGTTTCTGGCTTGCTGCACTGTCCTGAAGTACGAACCAACGGTCAGGGTTCTAGGTTCGCCTCTAGTCCGGCCTTCGGATGCCTTCGCGGCAGCTTCTTTGTATTTCATTTCACCTATTGCCACACGCAAGTATAGCCGTAGGGCTTCCAACTGTCTAGGCGTCAACACCGACTGTTCCACGAGCGACTCTGGGAGGCTCAATATCCATCCTATCAGTCAGAAGTGTATTAACCATTCCAGCAGGCAACCTACATTAAAGTGCAGTTTATCTCACCTAAATCATAATTTTCTTCTTATTCACATCATATCAACAAACTTCTTTCAATGATGGTCAAGGGCGGTGAGACGCTTACTTATTTACGGCAACTGACAGACGGGTGGGCGAGAGAGGATTGGGTAGGAGACGCAAGAAAACCCTCCGAGTGGTTCACAAGACCTTGCCTTCGGTCTTTGCGTGCCCTCGATGCGGGTTGATTTCCATTCGT
>JAKAPN010000140.1 GCA_021822995.1 archaeon | reverse complement strand
CTCCCCCGAAGACGATCCCGATCCTCCTCCGTATCTCGTAAAGGTCCTTCCTCACGTCCAGTCCGAGAATCATGGCGTCACCGTCGGTCGGGGTGAGCAGTGTCGTGAGGATCTTGATCGTGGTGGTCTTGCCTGCGCCGTTCGGCCCGATCAGGCCGAAGAGCTCGCCGTAGCCCACCTGAAAGTCGATGCCGGAGAGCGCCATCGTGGTCTTGGACACTCCGCCGAAGAAGTTGCGAGATACATACTCACGAGTAAGCCCCTTCACCTGCACGGCGGCATCCAGCATGGCGTCCTGCTTCGAGACTTCCAATACCTGCAAAAGCTCCCGTATCGCCTTCCTCATCCAATCGGTATGAAAAGCCTTCTGCGACGTACGACCAGGTGCAGGAGGGGTGTGCGGAACTGATCGGCCCTGACCTCCCCCTTTTATCGGCAGCGCCCGCCGGTCAGACGTTGGCAAAGATCTACAACCTGAAGGCGGGGTCGAAGGTCTCTGAAGACATTGTAGCGATCGCATCGCGAGACAAGGTCTCCACCGGGCTCCTGACGGCCATCGGTGGGGTCAGCAGAGTCACGATCGCCTACTTCAACCAGGAGTCGAAGAAGTACGAGAACCACGAATTTCGCGAGGAGCTCGAGGTCACCAGCTTAACCGGGAACGTGACTCTCAAGGACGGCAAGCCGTTCGTCCACGTCCACGGCACCTTCGGCAGGAGGGACCTTTCGGTCATAGGAGGGCACGTGGTGTCCGCGACCGTGTCCCCGCTGCTGGAGCTCGTCGTCACTCCGACCACCAACAAGGCGGTCAGGAAGCTCGACGAGGGCCTGGGGCTGAACGTGATCTACAAGGCGTAGGGCTTTTGGATGGAGCTCAGGCGAATGCCTTCAGGACATATGGACCTTCCCGTAACTCTGTGTCTTCATCGCTCCGAAATTCGGACACCGCCGTCGCGATATAAGCTGTCCCTAGTCACGGCGGCCTGACAGCGGGAGGTCGAGTATCGTTATGAGCCCCGTTGGCGCCCTCGCTACCCTCTCGACCGCGTGCACGGTCACAGCGACGGTGGCGGAGTCCCCGAAGACCCCCTTCTCGAACCTCACTTTGACGCTGGGGTCGCCTGATATCTCTATCACGTCGAAGTCGGCCGACGTGGTGGTCATCTCAAGGTCCAGCCTGATCTGGCACCTCCCCGCCCTCCCCTCTGCGAACTGGCGGACCCCCATCACGTAGTCCTCGGACCCCATCACCGGAAAGACCCCCTGGGTGACGTCCTTCAGCTCCTCGCCGAGCGACAGGGCGACAAGGTGCGCGGATTCGACGAGCCCTATGTGGCCCAGCCTCCCGTCGCCGAGCTCCTTCTCGAACTTCGAGCGCGTAAGCCCCACCCCGGTCTTCAGCTGGAGCTGCTGGCGCCTGCGCGACACGTCGACGCTCCTCACGACGTGGATCCTTGTCGGGTTCTTGGTGGCTGACGCAAGGACAGACGGGACCCAGTCCATGATGAACCCCGGATTGACCCCGACCCCGACGAGGGTCACCCCTTTCTCCCTGGCCAACGCGTCGAGGCGCCCAGCCTCGTCTGCCCCGGCATGGCTTGGATAGGCCATCTCTTCCGACGTGGTGACCACGTCAAGCCCTGCCGAAAGCAGCGCGCCGATGTCGGCGGCCACGTCTTCCACCCGGGACCTGGCCGAGTATACCGCGACCTCCGCTCCCGCCAGCTGGGCGCCCTGCACGGACTGCTGGACCCTGACCCCGAGGGGGAGCCCCGCGATCTCCGCGACCGTCCGCCCAGCCTTTGCCTGGTCCGGGTCGACGACCGCCACCACCTCGTGCCCCCTTTCTACAAGATGTCGGAGGATCTCAGTCCCGATGGCGCCCATCCCGCACAGGACCACCCTGACCAATGGCGGACGCGGGGGGCTGCCGTTTAATAACGCGTTCCCGGCGTTTGAGGCGAGCGCCGCTGACCTTCTCCATCGTTGCCCGTGACGAAAAGACCGGGGAGATGGGGGTCGCGGTCCAGTCGCACTACTTCTCCGTCGGTTCGGCGGTCACCTGGGCCAGGGCCGGGGTCGGTGCCGTGGCGACGCAGGCGATGGTGGACGTCAGGTACGGCCCCTTGGGGCTACGCCTCATGGAAGCGGGGATGAGCGCGCCGGCGGCGCTGGCCTCCCTGCTCAGAGGGGACCAGAAGCCGGAGTCGAGGCAGGTTGCCATGGTCGACTCCAAGGGGAGGGTCGCGGCCCACACGGGGAAGCTCTGCATCCCCAGCGCGGGGCACGCGGTAGGGAAGGGGTTCAGCTGCCAGGGGAACATAATGGCGAACGCGCGGGTCTGGGGGGCGATGAAGGGCGCATTCGAGGCTGGCAAGGCGCTGCCACTCCCGGAGAGGCTGATGGGGGCGTTGGACGCGGCCCAGGGCGCAGGCGGTGACCTGCGCGGGAAGCAGTCAGCTGCGATGCTGGTCGTCGGGCCCGACCTGAAGCCGAACTACTGGGAGGGGAAGGTGATCGAGCTCCGCGTCGAAGACCATCCGGAGCCGCTGGAGGAGCTCAGGAGGCTCATCAGGTTCCAGAGAGGGTACAGGTGGAGCGATGCAGGCGACGACTTCCTCAGCTCAGGAAGGGTCGACAAGGCGCTGGGGGCGTACGCGAAGGCGATGGAGCTGGTCCCCGAGATGGTCGAGCTGAAGTTCTGGGTGGCGATCAGCCTGGTGAGCACAGGGAAGGACAAGCCCCGGGGGCTGAAGATGCTCAGGGAGGTCTGCGCGAAGGAGCCACGGTGGATACAGGTGACCAGGGGGATGGTGAAGACGGGCTCGCCCCCGCTGGACGCTTCGGTCCTCCGCAACATCATCGGTTAGGCTTCTGGTGAGGGACGCACGTTCGTTCCGTTCATGCGGCCTTCAGGCGCTCGAACCGCCGTATCCCCTGGAAGACCTCCATCAGGGCCCTGGAGTATGGGCTCCCGTCTCCCAGGTCGGTTATCGAGACCCCGCCGTGGCTGAGGTTGGCGTGGATCATCTGCCTCCCTTTGAGGAGCATGCCTACGTGGCCAGAGAAGAAGACGAGGTCTCCCCGCTCGGCGGTTTCGAACCCCTTCACCTTCTCTCCGGCGTCCCTCTGCCAGCTGGAGTTCCGCGGGAGCTCGACCCCGGAGAACCTGTAGAGCCTCTGGGTGAAGCCGGAGCAGTCGTAGCCGAAGTCCGAGGTCCCTCCCCAGAGATAGGGGACCCCCATGAACGCGCGGCTCAGGGTCGTCGGGTCGAACTTCTTTTCGATGGGGACCAGCAGCTTCTTCGGGACACGGTACTTCGACGCCTCCTTCTCGCTCAGGTACGAGCCGAAGGGGAACTGGAGCCCCTCGGCGGCGTGCCTGGCCGCCAGCTTGTACGCCCGGTCCCCGTCGAGGTCACCGACGAGGGTCTTCTGCATGTAGCCTGCCAGCCCATCCGGGCCGACCACCTTGAGGTACCCACCCTCGCCACCGTCTGCGGTCACCGCTTCGCCGTAGACGAGCTGCGAGACCCTCTCTGACCTGAACTTGGGCTTGCGCCTGAGGTCGGCGACGCCGACCGCGACTCGCTTCATGGGCCCGGCGGATGTTCCGTCGCATTATAACCGTTCGAGCGCGGGGAACAGAGAAATATCGTCCCGGCCGCGCCATGGTCGATGGGGGACCGCCCGCACCTCGAAGCTGGCAGGGGGACGCTGCGGATAGGAGGGGTCCAGGCAGAGACCCTCGCCGCAAAGTACGGCACGCCGCTCTACGTCACCGACCTCGACCGGGTGGTCGAGCGCTACAAGCAGGCGAAGAAGGAGCTGTCGTCAAGGTACGGCAACCTGAACATCGCCTTCGCGTACAAGTCGAACTCGACCCCTGAAGTAGTCAGGGCGTTGTCCAGGGAGGGGGCAGGAGCGACGGTCGTTTCTGTCGAAGGGCTGCGACTGGCCAGGGCGTCTGGCGTCAAGCCGCGGGACGTCGTCCTTGACGGGCCGAGCAAGACGGACGAAGACCTGGCCGCGGCCATAAAGATGGGCGTCGGCATGATCAACGCGATCGGAA
>JAKAPN010000139.1 GCA_021822995.1 archaeon | reverse complement strand
ACGACGTCCAGGGCGGAAGTCGGCTCGTCGGCAATGAGGACCTTCGGGGAAAGAGAAAGCGCCATCGCTATCATCGCCCTCTGCTTCATCCCCCCGCTGAGCTCGTGGGGGAAGTCGTCAGCGTGGTCGCTCTCTATGCCCACCTCAGCGAGCAGGCTGAGCGCTTTCTCCCTGGCCTGAGACTTCGAGATGTCCGAGCGCTCGCGCAGGACCTCGGTAATGTGGTCGGAGGCCCTCTTGACCGGGCTGAAGGCGTTCATGGCAGACTGGAAGACCATTGCCACCTCCTTCCAGCGGAAGCCCCTGATGTCGTCGTCAGACATCTCGAAGAGGTTCTTCCCCACGTACTCCACCCGCCCTCCCACCACCCTCCCGGGTTCCTCGATCAGGTTCATCATGCTGAGCCCGAGCGTCGACTTGCCGCTCCCCGACTCCCCAACTATGCCGAGCTTGTAGCCTGATGGCTTCACGTCGAGGGACACTCCAGCCAGTGCTTTCGTGGTCCGGTTGCCGATGCGGTATTCCACGGCCACGTCCGTGGCCCTGATCAGCGGCTGCTCGCTCATACCCTCAACCTCGGGTTCATGACTTCCTCGACGGAGTACCCTATCATCGCAAGGCCCACCGTGAACAGTGTGATGACGGCACCAGGCGCGACTATCCACCACCAGGACCCGGAGTAGAAGCCGAACTGCTGGGCCCAGTAGATCATGCTCCCCCAGCTGACGACGTCGGGGTTCCCTACGCCGAGGAACTCCAGCCCGGTTACGAGGACGACGCACGCCGCTACGGTCAGGACGAAGTATGCGAAGATGATGGCCGCCACGGCGGGGAAGATCACTTTGTAGACGATCTCGAGGTCCCTCATCCCGCTCATCTTGGCTACCTCGACGTATGGGAGCTGCTTTACTGAGAGGACTTGCGACCTGATTGAGCGGGCGACAGGGGGCCAGAGCACCACGCTCAGGATTATGATGAGGTATGACGTGTTGACGGGACGGAGCGTCCCCAGCAGCACGATGAGCGGGACCGCAGGGAAGATCATTATGATGTCTGTGAAACCGGTAAGGAGCCCTTCAAGCCTCCTGAAGTAGCCGGCGAACATGCCGATTACGGTCCCGATGATCACAGCTCCGACCGCGCCCCCAACACCCACCAGAAGGGAGCTTTGCGCCCCCCAAACCAGCTGGCTGAGGATGTCGCGGCCCTGGTACTCGGTGCCGAGCGGATGGGCGAGGCTCGGGGGAGAGTTGACGAGGGAGAAGTTAGACTGGTATGGTCCGTAGGGGACGACGAAGGGGCCGATGACAACGAGGAGGAGGATCGCCCCGATTATGACGAGGCCTGTCTTGGCGGCCCTCCGGCGGAAGAACATCCTCCAGGCGGACTCCCGCCCGGGCGTGACCTGAGCCACCTAGGACCCCCTCAACCTGGGATCGAGCCTCACCAGGAGGACGTCCCCTACTACTGAGAAGATGATGACGAGGACGGCGACATAGAAGAAGCCCGCTTCGAGTATCGAGTAGTCCCTCTGGAGTATCCCGTCGACCAGAAGGTCGCCGATCCCGTTGTAACCGAACACGAACTCTACGAACACCGCAGTGCTGAGCATGAAGGACACCGTGTAACCGAGGAGGGAGATGAGCGGGAGCATCGAGTTTCTCATGACGTAGCCGGTGGAAATTAGACGGTCGCGCAGTCCCCTTGCCTTGGCGGCGAGGACGAAGTCGCTCTTGAGCACCTCCTGGTATGTGCCTCTCAGGACCAGATACTGGAATCCGAAAGTGGCCGCGGCCAGGGTGACGACCGGGAGAATGAGGTGTATCCCGACGGACTCGTAGTATGCGAGGGCCGAAGTCGAGGTGAATGCGGAAGTGCCGCCAACCGGGAGCCAGTGCAGTATCACCCCGAACAACCAGATCAGAAGTATTCCCATCCAGAACGGCGGGAGAGCCCAGAAGATTATGGATAGGTACATGCTCCCGAACTCGAACTTCCCTCCTCTCCTGACGGCGCTGAACATGGCGAGGACATAACTGACGATCGTAGAGAGCACGAAGGCGGCCGCCATCAAAGCGAGAGTGAAGGGGAGCCTAATCCAGACGAGATAGTTCGCGGTGTATGGGAAGAAGGTGGATGAGATCCCGAAGTATGGTGGCCACTGGGTGAATATTCCCTGCATGTAGATCGAGTATTGCACCCAGAGCGGCTTCCCCAATCCCAGCCTCTCTATGATCGACTTCACGACCTGCTGCGGTACCCCGCTGTAGCCGGCAGCCAGGACGTCTGCAGCGTTCCCGGGGATCAGCCTTGGGAGGAAGAAGATGAGGTTGATTACGACAAAAAAGGCGACGACCGATTTTATGATCTGCCTGAAGATGAACCTCATTGGACTAGCATCTCCCGGGCAATGCCGCCCCGTCTACTACCGAGCGGGCACGATGGTTTTTCGGACTGTGAAACGTCTGAGCACCATGTAAGCCGAGACTACCAGGAACGCGAAGACCGCTGTCACAGCCGCTGTAAATGGGAACTCTGGAATGCCGCCGCTGCTTGATGTGCTGCCCGAGGTCGGACCTGTGGAGGTCTGTATCGACTGAACCGGCGTGAGCGACTCCCACGCGGTCATGTTAGGCACCTCTGCGAGTCCCTCGTCCATGTGCCCGGTGGTGGGGTTGGGCCAGTTGGTCCAGTTCTGGGTGCTGTACCCCCAGAGGAAGTCTGGGTAGGCAAGGATGATCGCAGGGAGCTGCGACGCCTCAAGCGACTGAATGTTCCAGAGGTAGTGGGCCTCCTGGGACGGGACCGCGGTGCCGAGGACTCCGGTCAGGTTCGAGGCGTACTGCGCCTGGGCCGTCGGGTTGTTGAACCAGACGTGACTGCAGACTGGTGGTAGGAACTCTACGTCACAGCCAGGCAGTCCGTCCACCAGGGCGTTCGGCGGGTTGAGGACGTAGCCCGAGAACAGGATGATGCCATTCCGGATGCCGTTTGTGTTGGCGGAGTAGTCGCCTGCGATGTTTGCGGCGGAGGTTGTCGTCAGCGTGACGTGGAACCCGAGGTTCTGAAGATCGGTCTGGACCACCGCGGCGCCTGCCGTGTCCTCAGTGTTGTCGGTGTCAGTCCAGAGGTTGAGTGTCACGGCAGTGCCGTTCGCGTAGTGCAGGTACCCATCCGACCCCTTTGTGATCCCGTCAGTTGCGAGGAGCTGTAGCGCCTTCGTGTCGCTGAAGTTGTAAACCGGCAGATTCGGGTTGAAGAAAATCCCCGCGCTGGACGGGGTCGATGTCTCCGCGTTGTAGGCGGTCTGCGCGTATCCTGAGAACGCCGACTGGATGTATGCGTTCTGATCGATGCCTTCTACCAGTGCCTGCCTGAACGCGAGGTTGTTGAACGGCGCGATCGAGTCGTTGTATTCTAGGCTGGCTGCTCCCACCGCCTTCTCGTCAAGGACGTGGAGGTACGGATGGCTTGCAACCAGCGCAGCGGCTGTCGATGGGTCGATGGGACCCAGGTCCGCCGAGCCTGCTTCGAGCCTCTCTGTAGTCAACGAAAGCGTGTCGACGAAGCTCACCTGGATTTCGCAGATTTTGGGAGCCGGGAACACGTTACCCCAGTATGGATTGCGGTACATCACCATCTGCGTGCTGCTCGCGGTGTAGTTGTAGACGTAGAACGGCCCCATCGAGAGGTCAGTGCCCAGGTTCGGAGTTGCGGCGCCCTGCGAGTTAATCAGGCTTGCAGGCAGGATTGGGGTCCCACCGGCTCCGTCGAGCGCGAACTGGTTCAGCAGATAGGCGTCAGACTCGTTCAGGTTGAACTGGACCGTCGTGGAGTTTAGAGCCGTTTCGCTCGTCACATGCTGCAAAAGGCCTTCGAAGTTGTAGGTCGAGTTGAACGCGAACTTCGGTCCCTCTGACGTCAGGATGTCAGTGGTAGTTACCGGCGTCCCATCGGACCACTTGAGGCCGGGCGTTATGGTGAGGTTCCACTGGGTGTAGTTGGCGTTATGCGTAGCCACGCTGAAAAGATAGCTGACAGTGCTCCCGTTCCATAGGTACGCGTTCCCTCCCGGATAC
>JAKAPN010000138.1 GCA_021822995.1 archaeon | reverse complement strand
TTGACGAGTCTGATGGTCTTTGCGAAATGAGAAGCGCCTCCATCTTCCAGGTCGTCTCGGTCCACGGAGGTGAGCACGACGTATGACAAGCCCATCTGGGAAAGGGCAAAGGCCACGTTCTCGGGTTCGAGGCCGTCGATGACCCCCTTTGGACGGCCAGGTGCGACCATGCAAAAGCGGCACGCCCTGGAGCAGACGTCTCCCAACAGCATGATGGTCGCGGTCCCTCCGCCCCAGCATTCGTGCAGGTTTGGGCAGTGGGCTTCCTCGCAGACCGTGTGCAGATTCAGCTTGTGGAGGAGGGACTTCAGATCTTCGTAACTCTCCCCCCGAGGCGGGTTTACCGTAAGCCACTGCGGCTTTGGATCAGTTAGCAACTCAGCTGGCGGTCAGTACCTTGAGCCGGTCAAAATCCTTTCCGGAGAAGGTCCCTTCGCAGGCGAAGCACCCCTCGACCTGGAATCCCGGTTCTAGGTCGCTGTGGAGAAGGCACATCATCTTGTTGAACCTGATGTAGTCGAGGACCTCGGTCATAGACTTCAGCGCTTCCCTGGCATCGGGTCGGTCTGATGCGAGCTCCCTAGCGATGGCATCCGCGGCCTTCGCCACTGTAGTGTCGCTCTCGAGGTTCACCATCATCCCTCGGGTCTTCCTGGCATAGTTGCTCACGGAAGCCTGGGTAACCCCGAGCCGCCGGGCCACCTGCTGCTGGGTGAGGTGGTAACGCTCTTGGAGCCGCTTGGCCACCATGGCCCTTAGTGCGGGGAGCGCCGACCTTGCCACGATCTCATACGGACTGATTAGGCGGGACAGGATGACTCGATAACGTATGTTATAGTCTGTTATTTAAGCCGATTTGGGAAAAGGCGTTCAGTTTCAATCCAGGACGGCATATTCGCACACGGCGACCGCAAACTTATTGGAGGAGATTGGGCGATTTCTGTTGTTTCTTGACGATCCTGAATGACGGCGCTTTGGGGCCGGGCCTAACTTGAGTCCTCAGAACGCTTTCCAGCTCTTATCCCCACCCCTCCTCGCGGCTCTCAAGGAGCGCGGCTTCGACACCCCGACAGATCCCCAGGAGAAGCTTCTCCCCATAGTAAGAGGCGGCAAGAACGCTCTTCTGATGGCCCCCACCGGGACGGGGAAGACCGAGGCGGCTCTGCTGCCCATCCTGGACGCCATCGTCAGGGAGGGCGTACCGAGGGAGAAGGGGACGAAGCTGCTGTACATCACACCGCTGAGGGCGCTCAACCGGGACATGCTGGACAGGATGCAGTGGTGGTGCAAACGCTTCGACATAAGGCTCGGGGTAAGGCATGGCGACAGCTCCCAGGCAGAAAGGACCAACCTGAGCTTCGCCCCTCCAGACATACTGATCACTACCCCCGAGACGCTTCAGATACTGCTAGTCGGCAGGAGAATCAGGCAGAACCTGTCGAAGCTTAGATGGGTGGTGGTGGACGAAGTCCACGAGCTTTCGGAAGACAAGAGGGGGAGCCAACTCAGCGTAGGGCTCGAAAGGCTCAGGGACGTGGCGGAGAAGGAGTTCCAAATCGTGGGGCTCTCGGCTACCGTCGGGTCTCCGGAGAGGGTGGCCCAATTCCTCGTGGGCAGCGGGCGGCAGTGCGAGGTCGTCCGTGTCCCGGTCGAGAAGAGCCTGTCGTTGAAGGTGGTCGCGCCAGTCGCGACCGGCGAAGACAAGATCCTGGCAGACGCGATCTATTCCTACCCGGAAGTGGCGGCCAGGCTGAGGACGGTCAGGGACCTGGTTGAGAAATACAGGTCGGTCCTGGTCTTCACCAACACGCGGTCAGAAGCAGAGGCCCTTTCGAGCAGATTCAGGGTGTGGGACCCGAACTTCCCTATAGCGGTGCACCACAGCTCGCTTTCGAAGGCCACCAGGGAGGCGGTCGAGAGGAGCCTCAAGGAAGGAAAACTGCTCGGGGTGATATGCACGAGCAGCCTCGAGCTCGGCATAGACATCGGCTTCCTCGAATACGTAGTCCAGTACAACTCCCCTAGGCAGGTGACAAGGCTCATCCAAAGGGTCGGCAGGAGCGGCCACAGGGTCGGCCAGGTCTCCAACGGCCTCGTGATAACCCAGGACTCGGACGACACGTTGGAAGCCGCGGTCCTCTGCAGGAAGTCGGTGATGGGGGAACTGGAGCCGCTTGAACCTGTGTTCAAGCCGTACGACGTGGCGATACACCAGGTGGCCGGGCTTCTGATCGAACAGACCAACTGGAACTTCGACGACATAATGTCGCTTTTGAAGCGGAGCTATGCTTTCGCCGACCTTGACGCTGAGAGGCTGAAGAAGGCGCTCACATACATGAGGGAGAGATACCCTCGGCTCGCCTACTACAGCGAATCTGATGGGAAGGTCTTTCGCGCCAGAGATGTCAAGCCGCTCTTTCAGTACTATTTCGAAAACCTGTCCATGATCCCGGACGAGAAGCAATACCTCGTGATCGAAGGGGACAACTTCGTCGGGACCCTGGACGAGGCGTTTGTTTCGGAGTACGGCGAAGTAGGGGTGAAGTTCGTCGAAGCGGGGAGGTGCTGGAAGGTGGAGCAAATCTACGGGAACAAGGTGTACGTCAGAGCGGAGGAAGACCCCACAGGAGCGGTCCCTCACTGGGTCGGAGACGAGATACCAGTTCCCATCGAAGTGGCTGCTGAAGTCGGCGCTGTCAGGAGAAGGTATGCCGAAGCGCTGGCGAAAGGGACCGAGTCACAGTTCCTCGACGAGCTGGTCAGGACATACCCGGCGTCCAGGGAAGCGCTGGAAGAAGCGCTGAAGGAGGTCGCAGAGCAGCAGGCCGCCAGGCTCCCCATACCTTCGGAGAGGCTCGTCACAATCGAAAAGTGGGACAAGTACCTGGTGATCCAAGCCGCGTTAGGCCACAGGATCAACAGGCTGCTTGCGAGGGTTGTCGGCCATCTGATCTCGGAGAGCATCGGGCAGTCAGTCGCGGTCCACCAGGACCCTTACAGAATCGTAATCGAGGCCGACATCTCTCCCTCGGCGGCCCTGTCGGTGATCGAGGGACTCTACAAACTGGATCTGAAGCAGGCTACGGAGAAGGCCGTGGAAAGGAGTGGGATATTCAAACGCCGCCTCATACACGCCGGCAAGAAGTGCGGCGCAATAGCGAAGGATGCGGACTACGCTAGCGTGTCAATCTCAGGCATCATCGAAGCGCTCAGGGACACGCCGGTCTATGAAGAGGCCATGAGCATGATCTTCCACGACGACTTCGACCTTGTCGGGGCGGCTGATGTCGTGGAGAAGATTCATGCCGGTGCGATAGAAGTCAAGCTGATCGAGTATGAGGGCCTGACACCGATAGCGCGGATTGGAGTGGAAGAGATCAGCAGGAGAGGCGAGATCGTCTCCCCCGAGAGGCTCAGGGCGCTGCTCAGGCAGTCGACTAGAGCGAGGATAAACGAGACGTTCATGGTCGCGGTCTGCACCAACTGCTGGAACTTCCTGGAGCTCAGGAAAGTGGCAGACCTGGAAGGGTTGGACGTGTGCCCTGTCTGTAACAAGGCCGCGGTGGGCCTCTCTACAGACTCGTACGAGAACGCGTTTTCCCTTGCGATGAAAGCGAGGAGCAGGACCGACTTGCGCGGGAGCAAGCTGAAGCTCGTCGAGGCGCTCAGGCGGTCCGCTGAGTTCCGCAAGGAGTACGGGCACGCCGCAGACTTGCTGATGGCAGGGCGAGGAATCAGGTTGTCTGATGCGTCAGCCCTGGCGGCCAAGATGAGGAAGGAGGGCGCGGATGTGATCGAGTCGGTGATCGAGGGAGAAAGGGAAGCGCTTCGCAGGCGCTACTTCTTTGCGGGTTCCTGAGCGCGCGAAAGTATCATCGTCATCAGGGTCTTCTCATCCACTTCAGCCCGGGTCCTCCATCCGATGTGCACCATGCCCCTGTCGTCCTGGTCGAGGTATCCTCGCTTGACATACCGGTCCAGCGAGTAGTCGACCCGCCATCTGGGGAACTTCTCGCGGAGGAACTGTTCCACCTCACGCCTCGAAACACGGCCCGACTTTGAGTTGACAAATGCGATCGTCGCT
>JAKAPN010000137.1 GCA_021822995.1 archaeon | reverse complement strand
CCGATCTCCTGAATCCAAACTTCTGGTTAAGCGCCGGGTCGCCAAGGGGCAGGTCTTTCAGTTCCAGCGTATCCTCTGCCTTTTCCTGGTCCTCCTGCCTGTTCCTCCTGAGCTCTACCATGCGTGCCAGAGCCTTGGCGTCATTTCCTATGGTGTTTAGTACTCCCATATCCCTCTCCTCATTCTGCAATCACGTTCTTCTTGCGCGCTACCGCGCCCAGTTCCACCAGGCCCGGCGCATACGCGTTGGGCGATGCCGCCTCCTCTGCAGTGGTCTCCACTTCTTTCCTAGTCACTTTTACAAGCGGTATGATCGATGTCGCGTCAAGTTTCTGCTGCGCAATCTCGGCCGGTTTCTCAGCACCTCCTGCTACCGTGGCGCTCGTCTCCTCGTGCTTGGTCTCCGTCACTGTCACCGCCACAGCCGTCTTTCTTTTTCCGTCGAATTCGTCCCTCAGCTCCTTGACCAGCTCCCTTGGGCTCTTGGAATAGATTATTGTGGATCCCTTGAGTATCTTCTTCAGGCGGTGGGCCTCGAGCTTTCTTACCTGGTCGGCGAGGCCTCCGGTTCTTTCAAGCACTCCTATCTTCTTGCCCTCCTTCACCGCAACCGCGAACTCGACCAGTGTGCCTTCCGCGCCTCCTATCACTATCGCCGCATCTGCTCCGGCAACCAGGGGCACGCTCCTGCCCGTGTCTCCCAAGCCCGTATACGTTATGTGGTCGTAAATCTCGTCCTTTTCAAGACCCCTGCCCAGTTTGGCTTTTTTGTTCTTCGGTACCATTACCATGACTTCGTCTTCCTCATCCTCACGAATTCCGTCCATGCCCCAGGCTTCGTAGCCGCCATAATACGCGTACGTCACGTAGCTGTGAGCTTCCGAGTCGCCAGAAACCCCGTAAACCCTGCCTCCGTGCCTCCTCGCCCCTATCGCGACCTCTTCCGGAAGCCCGCTTCCTGCTCCGGTGACCACGTCGAACTTCTGTTCGGCGAGGGCTCTCCCGAGCTGGTGGGCCATCGCCTTTGCTCGCTTCGGGTAGTCGTATGTCTTGCCCCCTCCGATTACCGCGATAGTCTTTCTCTTGTGCATCTTCTCAACCATTCGTTGTCACTTTTGATTTTTCCTCAGTCCTTTTCCTTGCAGCTGTCTTGAGCGAAAGCCATCCGACCAGCTCCTTCGGTTCGTTGGAGTAGAACACCTCGGTCTTCGCGTCCCTGGCCGCGGAGACAAACGCCTTTGTTCTTTTAATATCAACCCCGCTGCCCAGAAGGACTCCTATCGCCTTCTTCTGAGCCAGCGCGACGACAAGCTCCCTCTGTGTCATGAATTCGTTCCATCCTACCAGAGCGACTACGTCCACGCTGCTAACCAAATCGGAAGGCCATTGGAACACCCAGCCGTCCTTTTCCCGGTCAAAGCTGCTGTAGGCTATTTTTTTGTAAGCGGTTATCAGTTCCTGCGGTATTTGACCTACGCCGAACACAGGGCCATCAGCCAGCACAGCATACACTCCAGCCCCGTTCTTTTTCGCTGTCTCTCCAACGTAGTCTGTAAGGTCCGGTTCCGGCTTGGTTCTTGAATAAACATCGAAACCGCTCTCTGCAAGCGTCTTCCCAAGTACTGTTGCTGCCATTCTTGCGGCGTGGCCTTGCTTTTTCCCAAACAGGTGTGACTTGCCCATGAGCGAGGGGTCACCTCCTCCGATAATGCCAACCTTTTTCTTGTCGTCGCCCTTGTTTTTCGGTGCTGTATCAAGAAACGCAGGCGCCGGATGGTATGCTGTTTCGTACATGCCTGGAGACCACATCCCGTAACCCTCGTCGTTCATGTCTCTATACGCGTAGAACGCGGTGTGGCCGTTAAGACTCTTGCCGTCCTTGTCCAGGAGGTTGCCGTCATGCGTCGCTATCTTGAATATCTTAGTGTAGCCTATCTTTTCCAGGCCCGCTCTGATCATGTCGTATGTCTTTCCAGTTATCTCGCTGTCGTCCACAACCAAGGCCGTCTTCTCCTTGAACTGTTGCAGCACCCCGAGCTCTGCCGGGTGGATGAAGAGTTCGTCGCGCATCGACGTCCCGTCCTCGAATCGGGTCTCTCCATTCTTTGACGCGCCGATCAGTACATAGCCGAGAGGCATGCCGCCAAGTTCCTTAAGCAGATCCATCACCAGCGGTGTCGTTGGAATAGAACCCACGAGATTTGAGAGCACTATCACTTCCTCGTTTGCGAATCTAAGCAGCGGGCTTTTCGTCTTGCTTTCCATGCTCTCTATATCGGATTTTAAGGGACCCATGAAAGCCCACGAACTCTTGTTCGTGACCTCGAAATACTTTCGGCCTCCCATCTGCAGGCCTTTGTCTAACTGTTCCCTCAGTATACGCAGCGATTCTGCGCACTCCTCAAAGGTGTTGTGCGCAAACGTGCCGGCCCACAGTCTGCGTATGTCGTGCTCCAGCAATACTTCTCCCTTTGCGCTCTTTGCCGCCATCTCCTCGGTAAATTTGGATAGGTCATCTTTCCTGGTTATGTATTCTTTCGGTTCGACAAGTCCGAACGCGTTCCTGAACGGAAAGACCGCAGTCTCCTTCGGGTGCCACGCCCAATTGCCATTCTTGTATCCATCTATCTTTCTCAACTGAAGCACCTCTTCCCGTTACTGTCAAGGAAAACGCTGTCAACTGTAGCGACCTTGTATATCTTCTCAAATCCGATCTTCTTCAGTCCCTTTCTCATCCCAGCATAGGTCGTGCCGCCGCATTCAGTATCATCTACCACAAGGGCGGTCTTCTTCTTGTTCCTGGCGAGCGTCTCAAGTTCCCTGGGTGGAACGAAGAACTCGCCTATCATGAGATCTCCATCCGCGAACCTCGTCTCCCCATGTTTTGAGTACCCTGCCAATACGTATGCGAATGGCTCTCTCCCAAGCTTCTGCATCAGCCCGATCAGAGGCGGCACACACTCGAATCCGCCCACCATGTTCGCAACCACTACCGTTTCCTTTCTTTCGAAGTTTAACAGCGGGCTGCTCTGCTCGTCCTCTAGGTCTAACGCGAAGCCTTGAGGCATGCATTTCCAGCAGTCGTTTGTAAGACGCACCAGAGCGTCTCCTCCCTCGTACCTCTTCAGGCGCATGTCAACCACCTGCCTCAGTACGCTTAGAGACTCGGCGCAGGCCACAAGGCTGTTGTTCCTGAACGACCCCGCCCAGAGACCGCGGATTCTGTCTTCATCGGCAGCAAGCCCGTCATTGATCGAAGCCTTAGCATACGATACCATGTCCGCGAGAGCCTCTCTTTTAAAACTGTAGGCGATTGGCTTCGGGAAGCCCAGTTCTGCAGTCAGCCTGAAGCCGAGGCCCTTCTTCTCCATGGCCTCTGAGCTCCCGCGAGCGTTTGGCAGTCTGGCCGTGTCCGCATCCGCGCCCCTCGTCGCTCGAGAAACCCCGCGCAATCTAGTTGTAGTATCCAAATACACACCTCCCGTTTCCGTCAAGTACCGTGCTGTCCCCTGTAGCAAAATATACAGCTCCCGTTTCCGTCAAGTACCATGCTGTCCCTCGTCGCAATCTTGTAAATGTTCTTGAACCCGATCTTGCGCAGTCCCTCTCTCATTCCACTGTAAGACCTGCCGCTGCATTCCGTGTCATCTACCACAATCACGGTTTTGTCCCTGTTCCTAACAAGCATCTCCAGCTCCCTCGCAGGCACGAAGAACTCATTAACCATTCTTTCTCCATCAGCAAATTCAGTTTCCCCATTGACCGAATAGCCAGCCAATGCGTACCCTGCCGGTTCCCTGTCAAGTTTCGTAAGCAGCTCGATCAGCTGGGCTGTGGTGTACAGACCTCCGGTCATGTTTGGCACCACAATTGTCTCGTGCTTCTGGAAGCGCATCAGCGGGTTCTTGTTATTCGAGGTGCTCTCCAGGGCGGCCTCAACGAACCATCTCTGCATGCCTGCGCGCAAGCAGCTCGACTTGAGTGCTGCCACAGAGCAGTCGCTGAGTTCTCCAAGCCTGATCTCAAGATCGTTTTTCAGCAGTTGGAGGGCTTCTGTGCACTTTGGCTGCTGCCGGTCTGGATAG
>JAKAPN010000136.1 GCA_021822995.1 archaeon | reverse complement strand
CCAGTTGGGTGTTTGAATGTCCTGCCTTCGACTGGGCGACGGTGCCTGGAGGCCGGAAGACCCGAGGTTGCGCCCGGCAAACAATGTCCTCTGGTCGAAGCCGAGGGGCAGGTTCTCCGACATCTGCAATGTCGTCAGGACGGTTGAGTTCTGGAGGGCGGTGTATATCATCAAGGATTCGTAGAAGGAGTTCGCTGCCATGGGCTTTGATTTTCCTCTATCGCCGGATTAGGCCCCGAAGGTGCTCGCCGTCAGCATATCTCGTCGTGAACCCCAGATGTCCTGGTAGGAGTTGAGCCTCCAGCTGACCTCCGCCACTAGTTCGTGAAATACTCCTGGCTCGGGCTGCATCTCGAAAAGACAGCCATCCTCATGCTGGGCCTGCTGGCTGGCCCTTCGTTCCTGAACCCGAGACCCAGAGCTTTCCCTCCCAAAAGGGTAGTCGCCAACAGCACCATTGATCCCACGTGGTGTTGGACGAAGGGAAGTGTGAGGGCTCGGGGAGGTTGGCATCGAGGTTGTAGGGAGGATGAATCGTCAGGAGGGACTTCGTCAAGAGGTTATCATCTGTATGAGTTCGCTCTCCGAACCGCACAGCTTCGAGCCCACCAGGGATTGCTCGATCATCAGGTTGACCCGACTCCCGAGGTCCCCCAGTGTCCGTGTGTCCGTCCGCATCCCAAACACCGGCTTGTATTTCGAGTATGCATAGCCGCAGTCCCAGCCGAGCTCGCTGTTACAGTCAGAGCCTTCCAGTAGGGCGACTACTGCGTCACATTCGTTCAGGGAACGAACCTTCTCCCTGAAAGGGGCCGGCCAGACATCTTCTCGGCCCGACAGGATACTCTCCCCGACGCCTTTTGCCCCTGGAGGAAACGTGACGTCGAAACCCAGTGTAGAGAGGATTTGGTTGAGTTCTTTGGCGGACCTCCACTCTGCGGCCGTGAAATGTGGGGCTGTAAGGTGCACCTTGTGTATGCTTCTCCGCGAGGGAGGAGGTGTGTAGAAGGTCCTGGCAACACCCGACTTGCTAATCCGTTCTATGGCCCGGGACGCCTGGCTCCGAAGGGCATCAAAATCGCCACAGACCCTGCTTTCGAACAGACATTCCTTCAGAAAGGGATTAAGCGGGCCCCGGATGTCCGTCCTCATGCACAGGGTGAGTTTGTCCCTCGCGTAACCGTATCCCGTCTCCCAGGCCGTCCCCGAACTCACTTCCCCAGCCGCGCCTTCACCAAGCATGACGATCCCCTGAGAGACATCGACGCCCTCTCTGTCAGAGACGAAGACCGCCTTCCGCAGGTCACCCCCCGGAGGGTTGGCCCGCAGCACCCCCTCGGACTCCCGTCCTGGGTTGTAGACTCGGGCGCCGGCCTCGCTGAGAAGGGACTCAACCTGCTCATCCCACCATCTTCCCTGGGCGGTGAACAAGCCACCTCCGTTCAGGTAGAACCTGGTCTTGCTTGGCACCGACGGTTCGCGATTCGAAGATTATTTCAGGATTGTCGTTCTTCGCCGCGGCGCTCGCTTTTTCTATGGCCCGGAGTCGGTTTCTCGGAGATGCAGTTCGAAGAGACGAAGGAGTTCGAAGGAGACGCGGCAGAAGTCTGGAAGAGGGCTTCTGCCGTCACCGATATTCCGAAGTACTGGCATGGGACTCGGACGCTTGAGGTTACGGGCGAGAGCCGAGGCGCGGTGCACGTCAAGATTAGGTTCGCATTCGGCGGATCAGGAGAGGCAGACATCTCCACTGACGAAGCGAAGCGGGTGCTCACAATCGATTACACGTCAGGTCCATTCACAGGGAAGCAGACGGTCGAAGTAGCCGACAGAAAAGTGGTCGCCGTGTGGGATGTGAAGTTCAGGGGAGCCTTTCGCCTCATGTCGAGATGGAATGAAAACCACTTCAAGTCGGGAACGGCGCATGCTTTGGAGAGGCTTACGGATTCTGGGAACTGGGCCTCATAGTCGACCCACTGCGTTCCCCATGAAGTCGTGTGCTGATCGTATGGATACCTTCACCAAGGACCTGCCCTGTTCAAGAACGAAACGCCCAACGCTTAATATCCAACCCGGAAGAGCCTCCGCGAAGGCTGCCATCGATTGTTCCTGGCCAAAAGCGCGAGCACAACCGAGTGGAGAGCCATCTCCGCTGCCGTCAAGACCCTGGTCGAGGAGGCAACCTTCGAGGCGACAAGTGAGGGTTTGACCTTCAGGGCCATGGACCCATCTCATGTAGCTCTGGTCGACCTCACCTTACCTAACTCGTCTTTTTCCTCTTACTCTTGCCAGAAACCCACTAAGTTCAGCGTCAGGGTCGAGGACCTAGTGAAACTTGTCGGAAGAGGGGATCCTAAAGACAGCCTCGAGATTCGCGATACTGAAGAAGACAGCCTGGCTTTCACCTTTCAGAATGGGTACAAGCGCGAGTTCACCATCCATCTGATAGAAAGCACTGCTGCCTCCGCCCCTCTGCCAAAGCTCGAGTTGGAGACGAAAGCCACGCTCACGAAGTCGATACTAGACAAAGTCCTCGCAGACATGTCCGTGGTGGCCGATCAGGTCACGATTCAGGCGACGAAGGACAGACTCACCTTCAGTGGCAAATCTGACATTGGAAAGGCCGACGTGTCTTTGAACAAGAGCGATGCAGACGTGCTGAAACTCGAGTCCGCCGCAGACAGCAAAGCCTCGTTCAGTATCGAATACATTCAAAGCATCTTGAAAGCACTTTCCAGTGTAGCAGACACCGTAGACTTGGCGTACAGCTCGAAGAAACCGCTCGTGCTGACCTTCGCCCTCAATTCACAAGGAGCTAAGCTTCTTTTCTATCTGGCTCCTAGGGTTAGCAGCGACTAACCACCAGTTGAAGCGCCTCGCTACGGCTTGACCCTTCATGCCTAGATTCTTTTGGCTGCCGTCCAGCCGCTTGGGAGATTAGATTTCAGGCTGGGATGGCGTTGTCTTTACGATCCCTTCGCTGAATCCCAGCTCGTGTGGTCAGACAAGCCTCGGTGGAGGCCGGATGAAGGGTTTCTCTGCATCCTTCTGGTCAGGGCGTAGGCCCCGGCGACCGTCGCGGTCAAACCCGCTATCGCCAGAGTCGAGAACGAAAACTCAGGTATCCCATGGCCACTCGTGGTGCTCGCGGTCGAGTTGCTCGTCGTGGATGAGTTCGCGGTCGTGGTATGACTGGTCGTCGTCTGGCTCGACATAGAAGAGGTGCTAGTGGCAGCCGAGCTCGAGGTCGACGTCGTTGTCGAGGAGGTGGTGGTCGAGGAGGTGGTGGTCGAGGAGGTGGTGGTCGAGGAGGTGGTGGTCGAGGAGGTGGTGGTCGAGGAGGTGGTGGTCGAGGAGGTGGTGGTCGTCCCTGATACTGTGCTCCCCGAGGTGTAGTTGACACCGCCGTTCACTATCCAAAGGTTCTGGCCCCCGCCTGCGACCGGCGGGACGGTCACCGTGGTGTTCCAGAAGCCCTCGGCGTTGGCGGTGGTGCCGCTGCCCATCTCGACCGCGGTGGAAAGGCGCGTCCCTATCCAGAAAGTGACAGTGGAGCCTGCGTATGAGTTGTTCCCCGCGATGTAAAGCGTCCCGCCGACCTGGGCCTTGACCGGGGGAAGATCCTTCACGGTGATCGAGCCGATTGTCCCAGTGGTCCCTGTGTCGTTGCCGTAAAGCTGATCCTTGACGAAAGCCCCGTCCGTGGTGTCGACCGGCTTCCCCGAGGAACTGTAAGACACGATCTCGGCTATCCCCCGGCTGAATTCCCTGAACACCGGCGAGTTCAGGCCCTCTTGATTGGGGTTGAGGACTGTACCTGGGTGGCTGGCGTTGACCGCGAAGAGGAGAATGGGGATGGCGACATATGGACCGTAGGGCGCCGAGGGGTTGATCACTTCCCTAGTGTCGACCATGGGGCATGTCCCGGAGGTGTAGAGCCCTTGGGCGTTGCATCCGGCGGCAAAGGAACCGTTTCCCGTTGGTACGCCTTTGATCCACATGACCGTGGTGGTCGTGTTGACCCCGAGCCACGGATGGGTAGTGTATGTGGCGTTGATGTCTACATAGCTGTTGATCGGGAACCCTCC
>JAKAPN010000135.1 GCA_021822995.1 archaeon | reverse complement strand
AAGAGACGAGCGGCCATTCCAGCTGCACCTCACGCTCGCCAGGGTCAGGTCAGACAGGAACGTGCGGGAGCTCCAGGACTTCCTTCGAAGGAACGCGGACCGCTCCTTCGGAGTCGCCGACATTACCTCCCTCAGGCTAAAGTCGAGCCAGCTGACGCCGCAGGGGCCCGTATACCGGGACGTCGGAGCGTACCAGCTCAAATGACCAGCGTCAGGAAGACCGTCGAAAGCGCGAGGCGACTGGTCGTCCCGGGCGCCGATGAGGAAACCAGGGTGGGAGCGACAGCTGCGTCCATGCTTTCGAAGACCAGGGCTGCCGCGTCGCGCTTTCCGCAGGCCAGGGGGGTGCTGCTTGGAGGCTCGTTCGCGAAGGGGACTTGGCTCCCGGATCACGTCGACCTTGACATATTCGTCCGCTTCGACCCTGCGACCCCCGCCGGAGACTTCGAGAGGATTGGGCTGGAGATCGGGGCCCACGCTACAAGAGGGTACCCTGCTGGGAAGATGTACGCCCAGCACCCGTACACGGAGGCCACCGTCGACGGGGTCAAGGTAAACATCGTCCCCTGCTTCGATGTCGCAAAGGGAGAGTGGAAGAGCGCTGCGGACAGGTCTCCGTTCCACGTCGAACTCATTGAGAAGCTCAGCGACGAGGGGAAGGTGGAGGTCCGCCTCCTGAAATCATTCATGATGGGGGTCGGTGTATATGGGGCAGAGATACAGCGGCGGGGGTTCAGCGGCTACGTCGCCGAGGTGATGGTCCTAAGGTTCGGGAGCCTGGAAGACGTCCTCAAGCGGTTCGCGTCATACCCCATCCCAGGGAAAGGAAATCCGTTCACACTCCCCGACCCGGTGGACGAGATGAGGGATCTCGGCATCGCAGTGTCTGGAGAGAGCCTTGGGTGCATGGTCTTGGCATCCAGAGAGTTTCTAAGGAACCCGAGCCTGGCCTACTTCCGTCACATGTCGGGGAGAGTGCGGCCGTCGCTGAAGAACGACGTGGTCGCCGTCGTCTTCTCGCACAGGGCCATGAGCGAGGACACGCTCTGGGGGGAGCTCAGAAGGACCACGAGGCACCTGGTCAGGAACCTCGAGCTGAAGGGATTCGTCGTCGCCCGGTCGATGGCCGCCTCAGACAACAGGACGGCGAGCGCCATCCTGCTGATCCCCGTGGCGACGCGGCTGCCCGCGGCTGAACAGCGGGTTGGCCCGACCGTTGACAGGAAGAAGGACGTGGCGTCCTTCGTGGCCGCGAACTCACGGAGGGCGAAGCTGGTCTGGGTGGACGACGAGGCGCGCGTCAGGATGCTTATCCGGAGGAAACATACCGAGCTCTCCCGGGCAATAACCGACCTGGTCAGGGGTGAGGATGGCCCTTCAGGAGCGTCGAAGGAAATAGGGGCTGGGATGAAGAAGGGGGTGCGGATCCTGACTGGCGGTCCCCTTGCCAGGGCGGCTTCGTCGGCGGGGTGGTTGCGAGATGGAATCCGAGAGATCACAACAGACGCGATTGGAGCGGGCTAGCCTAGAGCTCCTTACGAAGACGCCGTACATCCAGGTCCTCACGTACCCTCGAATCTCCCTGAGGGAGGCGAGGGGGAGGATCAGACAGCTCCGCGGCCTTGGGGTAGAGGAGCTCGTTTTCGAAGGTCCATCGAAGGTCGGAAGGCTCGGAATCCTCGGGCTTGGGACGGTCGGCATCGTGGTCAAGGCAA
Source organism: archaeon (assembly GCA_021822995.1). Lineage (GTDB taxonomy): Archaea > Thermoproteota > Nitrososphaeria > Nitrososphaerales > Gagatemarchaeaceae > UBA183. The sequence continues at coordinate 2,381 of JAKAPN010000135.1, read as the reverse complement.
GGTCGGGGGAGGGGCTTTTCGCCCTCAAGATCAGGCGGACTGACGCGAACCGTCCCAGCATGGACGAAGAGACAAAGCTGACGAGGCTGGTGAACCGCGTCGGGGTCGGCCCTGAGGTCTACGCGTCCTCGCGCGACCTGATGCTGATGAAATTGCTCGAGCCTATGGAGCTCTCCGAGTGGCTCCGGGGCCTAAAGGGAGAAGGGACGAGGGCAGCGGCCAGGGAAGTCGTCCATTCACTGCTGAACCAGTGCAGGACGCTGGACATCATGGGCGTCGACCATGGGCAGCTTAGCAACCTCCGGAAGCACGCCGTGGTGGCCGAGGGCAAGCCATGGATCATCGACTTCGAGTCGGCGAGCAGGGTCAGGAGGGCGAAGAACGTGACGACGGCCGCGCAGTACTTGTTTATCGGCGGGGCGCTGTCTCCGGCGCTCAGGCGGGTTCTGGGTGTGAGGGACACCGCCGGGCTGAAGCGGTTGCTGGCGGAGTACAAGAGGGACCTGTCTGACTATCGCTACTCGAAGATACTCGAGGCGCTGAAGCTCGCGGGCGGCAGCGGCTGACTAACCTTTAAACCGACTCCGGCTTCGGCCCGCACGCCCGTGGGGCCGTAGTGTAGCTTGGTCCAGCATACCAGTGTGAGCAAACTCACGGTGAGCCTGGGGCGCTGGCGATCCTGGGTTCAAATCCCAGCGGCCCCATCCTGATTGCGTCCGACCGCTTCTCCCTTGAGGGTTGCCGACGGGCTCGGCCATCGCCCTCCAGTCGACGGCCGCGGTGCGCGGGGCGTCGGAAAGCGCATGCACCGGCCCGCGACCGACGCGGAAAACTCGTGCAGACCGGAAGCTTGACCCGCTCCCGACCGTCAAGTTCGCGCTCTGAGAGCGGATTCGGTCAATCGGTTAAATCAGAGCCGGTCGTCTGCGGGCCGTGGGCAAGAAGACCATCCATCACATGAGCTTCGACGACGTGGTCCACGTCAACCAGGTCGTCGTGGCCCTCTCAAGGGAGTCTCACGCCTTTTCGGACGCTGACGGCGACAAGCTGTCCGCGCTGACGAAGGAGGTCGAAGCCAGGGCAGACAACTTGTCCGCCGAGGAGGCGATCCCGGAAAAGGCTTGCCTGTTGGTTTTCAAGCTGGCGAGCGGCCAGTACTTCCATGCGGGGAACAAGCGGACTGCACTGGTGGCTGGGGTCGCGTTCCTGGCAAAAAACGGGTACCACATCAACCTCCGCGACCAGGCATTGATCGACACCGTGGACCGGGCAGGAGTTGCAGCCGCCACTCTCGATGACCTGTTCGCGGTGACCGAGGGCCTGTTGACCAAGGCCCGTTCCGACAGGAAAGGATGGGCCGGGGTGGTGGACTCGGTGGTCGCGTCGAACAGGGAGTACCTGACTAGCCTGGCGGCGTAGCCGGCGCAACGGCGTCGGGGGCCCTCACAGTGAATCCTTCCCGCGCACCCGCTTCCGCCCAGTAGGCGTTGACCGACGCTTGGATTGCGCCGATGGCTTCTGTCTTCTCCGTCGGGCCGAAGAGATGCGCGAACCTCTCCTGCCTGACCAGATACTCCTTCACGGGGAGCAGAGACCGCGGGACTACCGTGTGGCGGACCACGCCGCCTACGGCCTCCTTCAGCGGCCAGATCCCCGTCTGCACGGCGAGCTTCTCCAGCTCGATGGACTCCTTGGGGTCGAACCCCCAACCCGTCGGACACGCTGCGAAGTCTATGTACATCTTGGGGCCCTTCACGCCACTTCCGGCTTCGACCTTCCTCAGGAAGTCGACACCATGCGAATTGGAAAGGGTGGCGACGTATGGCGCACCCATCGACCTCCACAGTTCGAACAGGTCCATCTTCTTGTGAGTGTTGCCTATCGGGTTCGAGGCTGTGGGCGGGGTCGTCTTCGAGGAGGAGCCGTACGGGGTCGCGGACGACATCTGGAACCCGGTGTTCCCATACGCCTCGTTGTCATAACATAGGTAGTAGAAGTCGAGCCCCCTGTCGATGGCCCCGGCGGTGGACTGGAGTCCAATGTCGTAGGCCGCCCCGTCCCCCGTGACCACCACCACTTTCATGTCTTCTGTCTGGGGGATCTTCCCCTTGGCAAGGAGAGCATCGAGCGCATCTCTCACCCCCTGCGCCCCGGCAGGCGCTGAAGCGAAGGCCGTGTAGATCCAGTTGGACTTCAAGGGGGCGAGCGGGTAGGAAGTGGAGATGGTCATGCACCCTGCCGCGTTCACCCAGGCGACGTTCGGCCCGAGCGCCTTGTGGAAAATCCTGACCGCAAGGATCCCTCCGCACCCGGCGCACATGGTGTTTCCGGATGCGAGATACTCGACCCTCGGCATGTCTTTCAGCGTCCTGAACCTGCTT
>JAKAPN010000134.1 GCA_021822995.1 archaeon | reverse complement strand
AAGGAGCTCGAGAGGTACGGCGGGGACAAGCCGGCGGTCCTCCCGTTCTCGCTCCTCGCCGCGCTCCCTGTGTTCACCATAACCCTCACGGAAGGGTTCGAGGCGAGCCTCGTGCTCGGCGCGTCGGGGACGTACAGCCTCGAGTGGACAATCGTCGGGGCGCTCACGAGCATCGTCATACTGATCGTGGTCTCGGCGATATCGTACGACTACCTGATCAGGGTCCCGCGCTGGGGGCTCGACCTGCTGGCGGGGTGCGTGCTGCTGACGTTCGGCGCGTACTTCGTCGCGTCTGGGCTGATAGCCGTCTTCTTCGGCTGAGTCAGCTGCCGTACTCTCGGACGGCGGAGCGCAGCTCTCCGGCGAGCCCGCGCATTGCTGCCATCCCGAACCCCCACTTCACCCCCGCCTCCGCGAAAAGCTCGGGGAGGGTCCGAGTCGCTCCGAGGGAGAGCGCCGACTTGTACGACTCGACCGCGTCATGGCTGTTCCTCCTGTAGCGCGACCAGATCCCAAGCGCCCCGGTGAGGGCGATCGCGTACTCGATGTAGTAGAAAGGAGACTCGTAGAGGTGGAGCTGCCGCTGCCAGCGGTAGGCCCTGCTCTCTCCCAGCCCTTCGTAGCTTTCGAGTCCGCCGAACCTGTCGAGTATCCCGAGCCAGGCGCGCGTCCTCTCTTCCGAGGAGTGGCCGGGGTGGGAGTAGACCCACTGCTGGAAGGCGTCGATGGTGGCGACCCAGGTGAACAGCTTGATGTTCCCCACCACCTCCTGGAAGTTGGAGCGCTTCGCCTGCTCCTTGTCGTAGAACACCCCCTCGTAGTGCTCTCCGGAGATGATCTCCATGCTGGTCGAGGCGACTTCGGCGAACTCGAGCGGGAGGTTGGCGTTGGCGTTGAAGAACGGGAGCCTCCGGTCCCGCATGAGGAAGGTCTGGAAGCTGTGCCCCGCCTCGTGGAGCAGGGTCCTGACGTCCTGGTCCCTGTCGGCCGCGCTCATGAATATGAAGGGGAGCCTCTTCTCGCTCAGGTCCTCCTGGTACCCGCCAGGCGCCTTCCCCTTCCTGCTCTCCAGGTCGAGGAGCCCGAGCTCCACCATCTTCCCGAAGTATCCTGAGAGCTGCGCGTCGACCTGGCTGACCACCAGCCTCGCACCCCTCAGGAACCCGCGCATGTCCTCGTATGGGGCGAGCGGCGGCCTGCTGTCGGGGTCGACCAAGAGGTCCCATGGCCTGAGCACGTCGACGCCGAGCTTCTCCATCCTGGCCCGGTCTATCTCCCTGCTGAGCGGCACGATGTGCTCCTCCACGGCCTTGTGGAACTCGGCGCAGTCCGCGGGTGAGTAGTCGAACCTTGACTTCTTGACGAAGATGTAGTCTTCGTAGTTGTCGAAGCCTGCGTTTCGGGCGGCCCTGACCCTGAGCCCCACCATGTCGGTGTAGACCCCGTCGAGGACGGCCCGGTCCTTCAATGACCTCTCCTCGGATGCCTTCCACGCCTCCTCCCTCGTCCCTCTGTCAGTGTCCTCGAGGAACTTCGCCATCTGCTGGAGCGTCCTCTCCTGCCCGCGGAAGTCCACGGTCATCGCCGCCCTGGTCCGCTGGTACTTCTGCGCGAGCTCGGAGTCCTGCCTCTCCAGCTCGACGTTCTCTTCCCTGAAAACCCGAAGCGCCGCTTCCCTCCGCCTGATCTCCTGGCTGAAGCGGAAGTCGGGGAGAGACGAGCGATACGGAGACGCGGCGTAAAGCTTGAGCAGTCCGAAGGAGGCCACCTTGATCTTCGGCTCCAGTTCTCTGACGTACTCCTCGTACGCGCTTGTGTACTTCGGGTTGTCCGTCTGCCTCGTGCTGTTGATGTACCTGACGGCCCTCTGCTCGTAGCAGTAGGCGTTCAGCTCGTCCTCGTCCATGAGCCACTTCTCGAGCTCGGCGGCGCTGGCTGTCGACCTCGACGACAGTTCCCCGAAGACCTTCGACAGGTCGCCCCACTCGAACCTGATGCCGTCCTGGAGATAACGGCGCTTGAACTCGCTGGGGAGCTTGGCGTAGTCGAAGTCCACGGCGGCCAGCCGGCGGAGGGGCTACATTACTCCATCGCACGCGCGTCAGGGCTTGGGCTGCCCGCCCGCCTGGTCGAGCGCGGCGGGGGTGTCGAGCCCCGCCATGAAGTCCTTGAAGGCGACCTTCTGCCTCCGCATCCGGGAAATGGCGCCGGCCGATGTCACCAGGTTCGTCAGGATGATCACGTAGGTCACGATGTTCAGGAACTCGGAAGCGTGGGGGAGCCCGTCGTTGACCGAGATGATGGCCAGGGTAGCCGGGACCAGCCCCTGCGCGCACATGAGGATGATCGAGCCGCTGTCCTTGGCAAGGTCAGACCCGCTGGTCGATGCGGTCGTCGCTATGATCCTGACGAACAGCAGGAGGAGGAGTATCACTACACCCAGGTTCAGGGTGCTGATGACGCTGCTGGGGGTGATGACGAAGGTGAGCCCCAGGAACACGAAGAAGAGGGTCTCCATAAGGAAGGAGATCTCTTCCTGGAACACCCTGAGCTTGCGCTGCAGCGGCTCCATGCTGAGGTGGAGGTCGGTCGACCTGTTCAGGATGGCGTAGTTGCCCAGGACCGCCCCGAATATCAGGACCGAGAGCACCCCGCTTCCTCCGAGGCGGGAGCTGATGACGTAGGTGGCGAAGACGAGGCCGAGGGTGAGGACGTAGGTGTACTTGCCGTCCTGGAGCCTGTTCAGGACGATGACCCACGCGACGGAAAGGAGGGCCCCGAGGACGATCCCCACGGAGAAGTTGGAAGCCACGACCTGGAACGTAACCATCCAGTCGGTGGTCCCAGACTGGTAGATCCCGACGAAGGTGAAGAACAGGATGATCGAGAAGACGGAGTTTATGGCCGACTCGAGCGTGAGGAAGGAAGCGGTGCTCTGCGGGAGCTTCAGGGAGCGGGTGAGCGGGATGACGACCGCTGCGGTGGTCTCCCCGCCGACCATGGAAGCGAAGATCAGTGACGAGACCGGGTCCCATCTGAGCAGGAAGTGCACCGCGACGGCTATCGCGGCCGTGCTCCCCAAGACGTAGATGAGGACCTGGACCGTCGCCCTCCCACCGTCGCTGAGGAGGGAGCCGAACTTCGTGTCCATGCCGCCGTAGAAGAGGACCATCAGCAGCGTGAGCACGGCGAATATCCCCAGCGAGGGGAGTATCGCGGCCCTGGAAAGGAACCCAAGGACCGGCCCGATCAATATCCCCATGAAGATGAGGAAGACGAAAGCCGGGATGCCTGTCTTCTTGAAGAAAAGCTCCCCGCCGAAACCGACAACGATGATGGCTGCCACAATGGTGAAGACGGACACTATGTCCGCGGTGGGCACTGGGGGCACAGCCCCCGCTGACAGACCGGGCTTTTAGGGGTAACTAGCCGTGGGAGCGGTTCCGGGAGGGGGCGTTCTACCCGACGTGACAGGGCGTAGATGTGCCGCTGGTAGGCGTGAAAGGAGGTCCCTGAGACTGCGGGCGCGGATTGAGGATAAGAAAGACTGCCCCGGGCGAGATTTGAACTCGCGTCGCTACCTGTCCCCCACCTTTTGTCGAGAGGGTAACATGCTTGACCGGGCTACACCACCGGGGCTCGTCCTGCCCTCGAAGCAGTGTGGTTATAGCGGTTGCCTCTGAAAACCAGCCGTTTGCACGGCCAACCCGCGTCGGTCCCTTAGGCGTTTGGTTTCAGGATCTCTTCGGCTGCGAGTTTGATGTCTGCGGGCTTCACCGTCTTCCGGCCGGCGTGGTTCGCCAGTGTCACTGCCCTCTTGGCTATCTGGACCCCGAGGCCTTCGAGCTCAGTCCTCAACTCGATGGCAGCGTCGTCCCCCACACGTTCGGCGCCCGCCTTCTTTATCACCCTGTAGACGGCCGCAAGACCGAACTCGGAACTGGACATGCGCCTTTGCGGTAGACGAGCCGAGTTTAAAAACTTATGGCATTTTTACCCCTTCTCCAGTCCCTTTTTGCCCTCTAAGCGCTCAAGTTCACCCCTATTTGGAAAACGGGTGGAAAAAATGCGACCAGCCGTTGCAGCGTCTTTGTTTGCGTCATACTGACACGGAGTGG
>JAKAPN010000133.1 GCA_021822995.1 archaeon | reverse complement strand
CGAGGAGTGATGCGGTAGATGCACCTCTCTTTTTCAACAGAGCCAATGTATGATGTCCGAAAGTATTTTAACGCTTCTGCGCTCGCAGAGGGAGCCCAACCTTCTTGGTTCTTGAGTACCTGGTCTCAGCAGAGGTCTACGGCTCACTCTTCGCTCTCATGGCGATGGGCCTGACGCTGACGTACATGACAACGAAAGTCCCGAACTTCGCCTACGGCGACATGGTGCTGATGGGCGTCTATTCGGCTTATGTGACGGTCAAGGTGTACCACGCCAGCCCCTACCTCGGGACCGGGGTGGGGTTCGTCCTAGGAGGTGTGGCATCGGTCATCATCTACCTAGGCATCCTGCGGCCGCTGTCAAGGCGCGGGGCGTCCATAGTCTCGCTCATGATCGCCACCTTCGGCGCGGACATAGGGTTCGCGGGGCTCATAGGGATATACACTGACTACCTCACCAACGCGTACCTGTTCCCTGACACGAAGGAGTTCTACACGCTCACCCCGGACTTCGGGATAGCCGGGTATCCCGGAGTAGATTTCGCAGCGCCGGTCGCGATGCTGACAGTCGTCGTCCTGATCTATATGCTGCTGAACAAGACGAAGTTCGGCGTGACGATGAGGGCGGCGATCGAGAACCCGCCGCTGGCAAAGATACTCGGGATAAACGTGGACTTCGTGTATACGGTCTCCTGGTTCGTCGCTGGGGGGCTCGCGGGGTTCGCCGGGGCGTTCCTCACCCTGTACCTGCCGCTCCTGGGCGTGAACACGGGGAACGACCTCATAGTCGGCATCTTCGCCGCGAGCGTCCTCGGCGGGCTGATGAGCATCTTCGGTTCGGCCGTCGGAGGAGCCATAATCGGAGGCTCCGAGATACTCCTGACGATCTACCTGGGTGAAGGCTTCGGGTATGTTGGCGCCGCCATCATCGCGGCGCTGATGGTCCTCGCGGGGGTCTATGCAGTCCGGAAGAAGCAGCTCCGACCCAGGGTCGGGGGAGCGATCCTCGCGGCGTTGGGCGTGTGGATCCTGGTCGACATGCTCACAGGGCTCCAGGTGGACCTGATCGCGCCCGAGCTGGTCAACGGCTTCGGGAGCACGGCTGTGAACCCATTCCAGCTGGGCATCCCCCTGGTCATAATGGCATTCACGCTGCTGATCGTCCCCCAGGGGATTTTTTCGCTCAACTTCAGGCGGATGCTGCACAGGGAGAGGAAGTAGCTCGGCCATCGACGTGGTTGGGCTGGTATTCGACTTCCTTGGCTTCTACGCGCTCTATCTTTCCATCAGCCTCTCTCTGAACCTTGAGTTCGGCTACGCCGGCATCCCGAACTTCGGAAAGGTGCTGTTCATAGCTGGAGGGGCCGCCTTCGCGGGGTCGATAACCGGGAGGCTTGCCGCATGGATCCTAGGGGTCGGGAAGGGCCTCCCGTACATCACCGACAATTTCCTCATCATGAACCAGATCAATCCAATCCTAGCGAAAGACCCAGTGCTCACGATAGAACTGGTACTCCTGGGCCTGGCGATCGCGGGAGTGATAGGCGCGGTCCTGGGCTACGTCTTTTCATACCCCGCCATACACCTCAGGGAGGACTACCTCGGACTGCTTCTTCTAGGGATGGCGCAGCTGTTCTACATCATCCTGACCGAATACACCCCCCTCGTGGGAGGGACCCAGACGATCCTGGTCCCCAACCCCTACTACTACTTCTCGACGCTCGGCATCAACGACCTCACGGATGTTGTAAGCGCGCTGGTGATGCTCGCGTTTGCCGGACTGGTCTACCTGTATGTGGAGAGGGTCGCGCGGTCGCCCCTCGGGCGCGTGCTCAGGGCGATGAGAGACAGCGACGAAGCAGCGTCTGCCCTGGGGAAGGATACGGCGAAGATGCGGAGGAACGCGCTCATGATAGCGTCGGCCCTGGGAGGAATGGCCGGGGCGATGTTCACCTTCTCAGTGGCGTCGGTAGGGGCGGACACATGGACCAGGTTCGCCTGGACGTTCTGGCCGTTCCTTATCGTGATCATGGGCGGGGTGGCGAACAACACCGGTGTCGCCCTGGGGTCGTTCTTCTTCGTGCTCATATTGAAGGGGCTCGAGCTGGTGCAGCCGTACCTGCAACCCTTCATCTTCTTCAACGTCAGCTGGCTGCAGGACCTGCTCTTTGCCGGGCTCCTGATCGCGATCCTCTACATCAGGCCCGAAGGGATAATCCGGGAGCGGTCCACGTTTACCCTCTCGCCGGACGATCTGAGAAGCGTCATTGGCAAGAAGGGAGACGACGGCACGGAAGGGGGATAAGATCAGGGGCGAGGGCCCTCTCAAAGAAAAAAACCTCCCAAGGTTTATTATCGGCGGGGCAACCTTGGCCCCGAATTGCCCGACGAACAGGTCGCCCTAAGACAGATGCTGGAGCGACGAGAAAGGGAATACCTTCTCGGGAGCGCGAGGGCGAGGATGAAGTCTTCTATCGAGAACATCGCAGTCGGTGATTTCCGCATAGAGAAGCTCGTAGAAGGAGACACGGTCGAACTCCCCCGATGGGTGCTCGACGAACTCGCCGAACAGGGCATGGCCGAAGCTGTCGAGACCCCCTTCGAAAGCGAGGTGTTCAGTGCGCTCAGCAGGGAGAAGATGATGGGTCCCCTTCAGCTCTCCGGGTTGCCTCCAGACTTCTACGTGAAGATGCGGAGGAGGCTTGGAGGGATGGCGTCGCGAGCGGCAGAGGGAAAGGTCAGGAAAGAGGACCTCGACCGGCTGAGGGGAGTCTGCTACGACCTGGTGGGGATTAGGCTGAGCAAGCTGCTTTCGCTGTCGAGCTCGTCAGCCCCCGCATCGACGCTGTCGGACAAGCTCACGCCCGAGGAGAACTCGTTCTTTGCTATCTCGCAGTCGCTGTCGAAGGAGTGGAAGGCAGGTCTCCTGGGGGGGACGAAGTGATTGGCGACTCTCACCAGCGGCAAGCTGTCTGAACAGTTCGAGGACTTCCTGAAGTCGGTGACGGACAAATCCGGAACCCCGGTCTACAGAGGGAAGATCTCACAGTTGATCTCAAGCGAAGGCAAGTCCCTCGTGGTCGACTTCGGCGACCTGCTGAAGTACAACAGCGACTTGGCCAACAGGGTTCTGCTGGAGCCCGACTCGTCCCTCGCCTCGTTCAAGATTGCCGCGTTCGAGACGATGCGGAGCGAGAACGCCCTGTATGCCGACAGGGTGAAGCGCGAGCTGACCGTCAGGCTCAGGGGGCTGACAGACCTCGTCCCGTTGAGGAGGGTGGACACGTCCTACATCGACCGCATGCTCGCGGTCTCTGGGATGGTGGTCAGGACTTCGGAGCTGAGGCCGCTGATGACGGAAGCGGCCTGGGTGTGCCCGAGCGGCCACCTCACCTACGAAGAGCAGGACGATATGGCGCTGAAGCGCCCACCGAAGTGCGAGCTTTGCGGGGAGACAAGAAACTTCGAGCTTGACAGGAGGCACAGCAGGTTCATCGACTTCCAGGTCGTGCGCGTCCAGGAGCTCCCCGAGGAGCTGCCCCCCGGCCAGCTCCCTCAGTTCTTCGACGTGAACGTGGAGGGGGAGATGGTGAACAACGCGAGGCCTGGGGACAGGGTGGTCCTCACAGGGGTCGTCAGGGCAGTCCCCGACTACACGCTCGGCCAGGTGAAGACCAGGCTCTTCAGGTCGCAGATAGACTGCAACTACGTCGAGGTCAAGGGGAAGGAACCCGATCAGGTGCTGGTGAGCAAAGAGGACGAGGAGCTGATAAGGAAAATCGCCGGGTCTTCGGACGCCTATGACAGGCTGATCAACTCGGTGGCCCCAGTGATTCTCGGCCACCAGTCTGAAAAGGAGGCGATACTCCTCTTGCTCGCGGGCGGTAGCGCCACGGTCCTCCCGGACGGGACAAAGCTGAGAGGGGACATCAACGCGCTTTTTGTGGGTGACCCTGGGACCGGGAAGTCCGAGATGCTGAAGTTCGCTTCGCAGGTGGCGCCGAGGGGGCTCTATGCGTCCGGGAGGGGAACGACCGCCGCGGGGCTTTCGGCCGCCGTGATCAGGGAGAAGAACGTCCTGATGCTCGAGGCAGGCGTCGTCGTGCTGGCCGATCAGGGGATCGCGGCCATAGACGAGTTCGAGAAGATGAAGCCAG
>JAKAPN010000132.1 GCA_021822995.1 archaeon | reverse complement strand
CCGCATAGAGTCTTCCGAGAGGTCCAGGGACCCTCAGCTCAGCATACGGGGAGAGGGCTACGGCAGGGTCGACTCTGGGGAAATCATTAAGATAGCACCGACAAAGGTGCCCCGTTTGATAGGAAAGAGGGGAGCGATGATCAACCTGATAAGCGAAAAGACCGGCTGCGACATAAGGGTAGGACAGAACGGAGTGGTCGTGGTGAATGGCACGCCCGAGGGGGTCGTGAAGGCGACAACGGCCATCAAGATGGTGGACGAGGAAGCACACTCAGCGGATCTGATGCCACGCGTCGACGCATACCTAGGAGGGAGTGCAAGTGGGTGAAGGTAAGACCAAGCTGATCGACGGGTCGGGCGTTAGGCGCGACGGAAGGAAATGGGACGAACTCAGACCCATCAGCATCCAGGTAGGGCTCGTGAAGAACGCCGACGGCTCCGCTTACATAGAGTGGGGCAAGAACAAGATAATGGCGGCAGTGTACGGACCGAAAGAAGTGCACCCGAAGCACCAGGTGCTCCCTGACAGGGCCCTGCTGAGGTGCCGCTATCACATGGCTCCCTTCTCGGTAGACGAAAGGAAGAACCCGGCGCCATCGAGGCGTGAGATAGAGATATCGAAGGTGATACGCGAAGCGCTCGTGCCCGCCGTCATCGTCGAGGACTACCCGCGGACGGCGATCGAGGTGTGGGTAGAAGTGCTCCAGTCGGACGGGGGCTCCAGGGTTGCGGGCATCACCGCAGCTTCACTGGCGCTCGCAGATGCAGGCATCAACATGAGGGACCTCGTAGTGGGGTGCTCGTGCGGCATAATCAACGACACAGTGGTGGCAGACCTTGACGACACCGAAGACAAGGAAGGAAGCGGAGACATGCCTGTGGCGATCATGCCAACGCTGGGACTGGTTAGCCTCCTCCAGGTCGATGGCATCTACACAAGGGAGCAGTTCCAAAAGGCCTTCGAGCTCGCGATAGCGAAGGGCAAGCAGGTGAACGCGATGCAGAAAGCCGCTCTCAATGCCCGTTACTTCGGGGGGGAAGCGAAGACGCTCGAAGTTGAGGAGGGGTCGGAATAGATGTCGATGAAGAAGAACTACGTGATAGAGACCATCCGCAAGGCGCAGATGGTGCAGTTGCTGGCGAGCGGGAAGCGCGCTGACGGAAGGGCCCTGGATCAGCACAGGGAATTGAAGATCGAGACAGGGATCATCCCGAAGGCGAACGGGTCGGCCAGGGTGAACCTCGGGAACAGTCAGGTCATCGCCGGGGTGAAGATCGCCACCGGGACGCCTTTCCCTGACACCCCGGACAAAGGCATACTCATGGTCAACGCTGAGATCCTGCCCCTGTCGTCCCCCTACGCCGAGCCAGGGCCCCCGAGCGAGGAGGCCATCGAGCTCGCAAGGGTGGTGGACAGAGGGATACGGGAGTCCAAGATGGTCGACTTGGGGAAGCTCAACCTGGTAAGTGGGAAGTCAGTCATCGCGATCTTCGTCGACTGCAACGTGATGAACGTCGACGGAAACCTCTTCGATGCGACAAGCTACGCGGTTGTGTCTGCCCTGAGGACTGCGAAGATGAAGAAGTATGTCATAAAGGACGACAAGGCTGAGGCGACGGACGAGTGGATCCCAGTCCCAGTGGAGAAGACGCCGGTCTCGGTCACTGTCGCGAGGATAGGTGACGCCCTTGTCGTAGACCCGAGCGCAGAAGAGGAGGCAGCCATGGAGATGAGGATCACGATAACCACGGAAGACGGTGGGAACGTCTGCGCCAGCCAGAAGGGCGAAGCGAGCACGATCTCTCCCGCCCAAGTGCTCCAGGCAGCTGACCTTTCGATAAAGATCGGCAAAGAGATCCGTGCCCAGATCAAAGAGGCGACGAAGTAGTGCCGAAGGCCAGGGAGAACATAAAGGGTCTCGGGGCGAAGTACGGCGGCACGCTCAGGAAAAGGTATGCACGTGTCTTTCGAACGCTGAAAGCCTCCAGGGAGTGCCCGTCCTGCTCGAGCCGGAGGCTCGCGAGGACTTCCTCTGGCATCTGGAAGTGCAAGTCGTGCGGTTACACCGTAGCCGGCGGCGCTTTTGACCTCGCCCAAACAAAGTCGAGATAGCCCCATCGCTTCTGTGGCGCTGAAGATAGTCTTCAGGGCCGACAAAGAAGTCAGGGAGAAGATCAAGGAAGCAATCCCCTCGGCGACGTTCTACCGCGGGAGCTGCGAAGTGAGGATCGAAGGAGAGCAGCCCGGAGAAGTGGCCGACAGGGCCAAGGCCGTCCTTGACATAATCAGGGGAGCCGTCTGAAAGTCGAAAGGCTTTAAGTAGATACCACGGTCGCGAAATCGAAGCATGAGCCAGCCCGAACTTCCGCCTCTTCTCAGGGAGCAGCTAGCAAGGTACGACCAGGCACAGCAGAACCTGCAGGCAGTGATGGCCCAGAAGCAGCAGGTGGAGCTCGAACTGAGCGAGACCGAAAAGGCGCTGGAGGAGCTCGTGAAAGCGGCAGACACGGAAGCGGTCTACAAGTTCGCGGGGAACCTCCTAGTCAAGGTGAAGAAGGAGGACGTGGTGAAGGAGCTCGGCGAGAAGAAAGAGCTTGCGAACACGAGGAAGATGGTCCTGGCGAAGCAGGAGACGAGGTTCAGGGAGAGCCTCAAGGACCTGCAGGCCAAGATCGACGAATCCGTGAAGGCGAGGCAGCCGCAGTCGCAGCCCCCTGGGGACGCTTGACCCGTCGCGCCCCTTGACAAGTGATTCTGAGCTAAAGGAGTTCCCGTTTGTGGAGCCGGCGCGACTTCGTCGCGCGGCAGTGATATGCCATAGGAACGCGGACGCAGACGCCTACCTCTCCGCCTTCGCCGCCTCGTCTCTCATCAGGTCTCTGGCCCCCGGGTGCGAAGTCGAAGTGGTGACTCCTGGCGGGATGACGACCCTTACCGCGAAGTTGAGCGTGAAGTTCCCGCATAGGACCGTTGAAGGGGAAGTGGACGGGGACTACGACCTTTACGTGGCCGTGGACGTAGGCGACGAGGAGCTCCTGAACGAGTGGAAAGACAAGCTTGCCAGGGGAGGCGGATTCAAAGTGCTCGTGGACCATCACCCTTTGAGGGACGGTGGACTCTACGACCGGGTCTTGGTCGACGAAGCGGCGACTTCTGCCGCGGAGGTCGTGTTCTCCCTTTTCGAGGCGAAGGGGGTCGTCCCGGACGCGCTGACGTCCCAGGCGCTCTTGGAGGCGATACTGTTCGACTCGTCTCATCTTACCATCGCAGGGGGGTCAGGACTGAGGGCGGTTGTTCGCCTTATCGATTCAGGCGCCGACTTGGCGTCGGCGAGGAGGGACCTCAGGAGCGAGCCAGACTACGGCGAGGTGCTGGCGAAGCTCAAGGGAGCCCAGAGGGTTAAGATCTACAAGGCCGGGAAGTGGGTGGTGGCGTCCACGCTGGTGGGCTCGTTCCAGGCTCACGTCGCAAGGTCGCTGGTATACCTGGGCGCAGACTTCGCCGTAGTGGCAGGAGAGGCAGATGGCGAGACCAGGGTCAGCTTGAGGTCCACGCAGCGTTTTCTCGACTCGGTCGGGATCAAGCTCGGCACCCAGATAGCTGAGGAGATGGCCAGAAGGCTTGGTGGTCATGGTGGAGGGCATGCGACGGCAGCCTCCTTCACCACTGGGGTGGGGGAGGACGAGACGATGGCCGCGACGCTCGCCAGGGCGAGCGAGTTCCTAGGCGAGCTGAAGAAAGTCGACTAAGAGTAGCGCCTGGCAGCCGGGTTCTTGAGGAACCCTTCGAAGGACAGCTTGAACCACGGAGTGTATTCGTCAGGGTGCGCCTTGAGGTCAGCCACCACTTCGGGGACGCCTGCCCATCTGACAGCCATCATTTCATCGCCGTTGGGTGATATCTTGCCGTCGAAGTCTCCGACAAGCACGCGGCAGAACTCGTTCTCAGCGTTTGCGCCCTGAGGAGCGAAGTAGACGAAGGAGTGGACGTCTGTCAGGGCCCCCACCTTCGCCCCGAGCTCTTCCACGGCCCTGCGGGATGCGGCCTGCTGATACGTCTCGCCGGGGTAGACGTGGCTCGTGAATGAGACGTCCCAGGCACCCGGCCACAGGAGCTTCTTCGAGCTCCGCTGCTGGAGGAGCATCTTCCCCCCGTGGAATATGAAT
>JAKAPN010000131.1 GCA_021822995.1 archaeon | reverse complement strand
GATCTAGGAGGCGCTATCGGGGACCAAGGACGGGGAACAGTACTCCCTCTACTCGGAGTTGTTCAGAAGCATAAGGCGGCTCTCTTTCGGCGCCGATCTCTATCCGGTCTCGTCCACCACCCTGGAGGGGATGATCGCGCTGGTCGGAGAGATGACGCGCATCGCCCGCGGGGGCGAAGAGTTCACAGACTAGGTCAGAGGCCTGCAAGGAAGCCCTGGATTATTCTGGCGAGAGGCTCGGGCTTCTCCAGGGGGATCATGTGGCCGGAGTCCTTTACGAAGTAGAGCTCAGACTGCGGGATGTTCGCCTTCAGGTAGTGCGACCACTTCGGAGGCGTCATCCTGTCCTTGTCCCCGCAGACGACCAAGGTCCTCGCGCGGATGCTGCCGATTTCATTTCTCACGTCGAACCCCTGACAGGCCAGGTAGTCGTTCAAGAAGACCGGGAGGTTCGAAACCGAGAGGGCAGTCCTCGCCTCTCGCCCCATGCCCAAGTCGATAGAGCTGAAGCTCCAGGGGGTGATCATGCTTTCAATCGCCCTCATGGGGTTGTCGCTCAGGCTGGCAATCAGGTTCTTGTCCACGCCGAGCTTTGCCCCCGTGCTGACGAGTATCAACCCACCGACGTCCTCCGGATGAAGTATCGCCAAGGTGAGCGCGATCGCTCCGCCCATGGAATGGCCGCAGACCGAGGGGGAACGGAGTCCGCCCTCTGCTATGAACTGGTGGATGGACTCCACATACTCCCCCACCGTGGTGCAGGTGATCGCACCTGCCGGGTGGCCTGGCAAATTCACCGCCATCGCGGTCGATTCTCCCGAAAGGTACCGGAGCGTCCTGTTCCAAAGCAGGTTGTTCCCGCCAGCCCCGTGGATGAAGACCACGCCGCGCGGTGCGGGGCCGGACGAGTATTCTAGCACAGTCTCACGACGCGCGCGGTCGATATAACGCTGACGGGGACAAACCTAAAACACGAGGCCTTGGCGCCGGACATTGGTCGGACTTGGGCCAAGCTGACGTCCTTGGGAAGATGCTCCGGGGGAAGAAGATAGTGGTTGCGCCTGGCGTTTTCAGCCCGTCGGTAGCGAAGCTCGCGGAGAAGGCGGGGTTCAAGGCGCTCTACTTTTCAGGCGCAGGGTTTTCCAGCCTGCTCGCACTCCCTGACCTGGGGATAACGACCCTGAGTGAGGTTTCGCAAGCAGCGAGGCAGATAGCGTCCAAGGTGAGTGCCCCGCTAATCGTCGACGCGGACACCGGGTTCGGCGAGGCCCTCAACGTGGCTAGGACGGTCCAAGAGATGAAGGCCGCGGGTGCGGCTGCCATCCACATAGAAGACCAGGTGCTCCCCAAGAAGTGCGGCCACCTCGAGGGGAAGGAGCTCGTGGATGTGGACGAGATGGTGAAGAAGCTGGTGTCTGCAAAGGAGGAGGCGGGCCGGGCGCTCCTGATCATCGCACGTACCGACGCGAGGGCCGTGGAGGGGATCGACGGTGCGATAGGAAGGGCGAGGGATTACGCGAGGGCGGGGGCCGACGTCATCTTCCCGGAGGCGCTTGAGACCAGGGAGGAGTTCGCGGAGTTCAGAAGCAAGATAGACGTCCCGATGATGGCAAACATGACCGAGTTCGGGAAGACCCCCTTCATGACGGCGGACGAGTTCGAAGCGCTGGGATACAACATGGTGATATTCCCTGTGACTGCGTTCAGGGCGATGATGAAGACGGTAAAGGAGGTCTTCCGGAGGCTGATGGTCGAGGGGACGCAACGTGGGATGATGGAAGAGCTGATGACAAGGAAGGAGTTCTACGACCTGATCGACTACTACAGGTATGAAGACGCGGACGAGCGGGCGATGGGCGCAGCGAAGCGGCTCAAGAGGCGCACCGGATGAGCGGAGTCGATGGCCCCCTCAGGGTCCCAAAGGGACTTGCCGGCGTCTCCGTCACGGACACGAAGATCTCCAAGAGCGCAGCGGACGGGACTCTCATCTACAGGGGCTACCCCATCGCCGACCTCGCCGCGAAGGCCAGCTTCGAAGAGACGGCATTCCTTGTGGTGAAGGGGCACCTCCCTGCGAAGGGAGAGCTGAGAGAGTTCGAGGAGGGATTGAGGGCTCGGTCGCTGGTCGACAGGAGGGTCTTCGAGATAATGAAGGGCCTCGGGGAACGGGCCCACCCCATCGACGTCATCAGGACCGCGGTATCTGCGCTGGGGAGCGTGGATCGGGAAACGGACATGGCAGGCAAGGAAGCGTCCATCGAGGCGAAGATGTCCGTCCTGGCAGCGAACAGCCGGAGGCTCCCCCTGGGCGAGGGGCCGAGGGTGTCAAAGAGCGGGCTGGGCTTCGCCTCAGACTTGCTCCAGATGCTCACCAAGCAGGAAGCCAGCGACTTCGACCGATGGGTGTTCGAGCGCGTCCTCATCTTCTACATGGAGCACGACATGAACGCGTCGTCGTTCACGGTGAGAGTGGTCGCTTCCACGCTCGCCGACCCTTACGCCGCCGCTTCGGCCGGACTGGCTTCGCTGAAAGGGCCGCTGCACGGCGGAGCCAACGAAGCAGCCATGGAGATGCTCCTCGAGGTGAAGGACCCGGCCAAGGCGAAGGAGTTCTTGGACGGCACGTTCCGTGAAGGAAGGAAGCTGATGGGATTCGGGCACAGGGTGTACAAGGCGTTCGACCCGAGAGCGAGGCTCTGCAAGGAGTACCTGAAGCAGATGGTGGAAAAGCGCGGGGAAGGCGCGTGGCTCTACGATCTCTGCGACGCGGTCGAGAGGGAGATGTGGGAGAGGAAGAAGATCCCGCCGAACCTCGACTACTATGCCGCCCCGATCTTCTATCTCCTCGGTATCGAAGTCCCGCTGTATACCCCGATCTTCGCCGCGAGCAGGGTATTCGGCTGGATGGCGCACTACAACGAACAGGTCGAAGAGAACAAGCTGATCAGGCCTGACTCGGTCTACGTCGGGCCGACCGGCCTGAAGTACGTGCCCCCGGAGGACCGAAGGAGCTAGGCGCGAGCCTGGCCGCCGCCCCCTCGATCGTCAGCTCCCCCTCTATCACCTTCTGTGCCAGGCTGTCTGCCGCTTCTTCCGACACCGTGGTGAACCTCGCCATTGCCGCGTTTCGCGCCGTTTCGACTATCATCCCGCGGACGCTCCTGAGCCTGAGGTCCTTCGCTCCTCCCGTGAACCTTGCCCTCGTCGTCTCGATCGCGGCGAGGAGCTTTTCCACCCCTTCGCCGGTGAGGGCCGAGACCTTCAGCACAGGAGGGGAGCGGGGCATCCCCCTGAACAGCGAGAGGATGCTCACCACCATGGCGTCCGCCCCGTCGAGGTCCGCCTTGTTCACCGCGTAGAAGTCTCCTACCTCCATCAACCCCGCCTTCGACACCTGGATGTCGTCTCCCAGACCAGGCATAAGCACCACCAGCACCGCGTGCGACACCCCTACGACCTCTATGTCGGACTGGCCTATCCCGACGGTCTCGAGCAGGACGACGTCGAATCCTGCGGCGTCCATCAGGCGTATCGCGCCGGTCGCCGCCCTCGAGAGGCCGCCAGACCACCCCCTTGACGCCATGCTCCTGATGAAGACCCCCCGGTCCCCCGTATGGGCGGTCATCCGGACCCTGTCACCCAGGAGGGCGCCGCCGGTCAGCGGGCTCGTCGGGTCGACCGCTATCACCCCCACTTTCAGCCCCAGCTTTCGGTACGATGCGATCAGCCTGTCGACTAGGCTGCTCTTTCCCGTCCCCGGTGGGCCGGTGATGCCGATGACAAAGCTTCTCGCGGGAGGCCCCAGGTCCCGGAGAAGAGCGGCAGCCCGGACCGGCTCGTTCTCGACCAGGGTTATCCCTTTCGAAAGCGCAGTCCTGTCTCCCTTCTTTATCGCCGTCGCCAAACTGGAGGAGAGCAAGGACGTCGTCGGCCGTCCGAGCTCCCTCTTTTATTGGTTGGAGGGAGATTCTTTATCTGAGCGCGGGCGCGGCGTCGGTGCGATGTTAAGGGCTGGTCGCGACCCCTACTGGAAGAGAAAGGCGAAGTCGTTTGTCGAAACCAGGGCGAAGGAAGGTTCGCTCTATGACAAGAAGGCGCTGGAGCAGATCCGCCGAGGGGTCAAGCAGTGGCAAGAGAGCGTGTATCATGACTGGACGGCAACGTTCCCCGAAGACGCCAGAG
>JAKAPN010000130.1 GCA_021822995.1 archaeon | reverse complement strand
GCAGGGCTGTGATACTCACCGACTCCCCAGTCCCGGCGAAGATCGACCCGACCCCGGTCAGGAAGTCGCTCGAGACGGAGACGCCATTCGACCTCGTCCTGCTCCTGTCGAAGTACGGGTTGGACCTCTCGAACCTGGAGTTCATGTCGCGGGTGAACCACAGGGAGGTGGCGTTCGCCGCCGACTGGCTCGCCAGCATCGGAGCGATCGAACATCGCCCGCGAAGGATAACCAGGAAGGGGCTCCTGATGAGCGAGATCCCTTACGAGCCTGATTTCGCGCACATGGTTTCGGGCGCCCTCATTTCGGGGGACTACCCCATGGCGGGCTTCGTCCTGGCGTGCGGGGCGTTCGGGGACTCCCTCAACCACGCATACAAGACCGACTTCGAGCAGTCAGCGCGGAACTTCCTCTACTCGATCGACAGAACGAACGAGCTGAACATAAAGGCGCACCTCCTGAAGAGCTACTCCGAGGACGTGTCGGGTTCGTTCAAGGCGACCCTGGCAGCCAACGGGATCTTTCCCCGGTTCGTGGAGGAGGCATGGAAGAACTACGAGGCCGCGGTCGACTCCCTGAACGACATACTCGTCGATTCGAAGTCCGAGCCCATGTCGAAGGCCGTCGTGGTCGACCCTGACACAAGTCGGCTCGAGTGGTATCTGGCCGACTGCCTTTCTTTTGAAAGGTATTCCCCGCGCGACAGGTTCGGATTCGACCTGAGAAGCATGAACGTCCAGGGCAGGTTCTACGCGCGGAGCGTCACCGTCAACCTGAGGAAGATTCTCTTCGACGTGGTCGCCCCACGACCGAACGGCCGCCACGGCCAGAAGGGATAGTCTTCGCTTCACGACACGCAGATCTGACGGACCCGGCGTCCCGTTCTGGCATCTCATGAAGGAAACCTTCATAACCTGTTGGCGAAGGGTCGTTTCAAGGGTCGCATAGGATCATGCCGCGTTTCAAGACCACCGCAGAGGCTCTCAAGATAGTACACAACAGGGAACAGATACGCAACCTGGGGATCATCGCACACGTGGACCACGGGAAGACCACTACGAGCGACAGCCTCCTTGCGGCTACAGGCATGCTTTCTCCCTCAGTCGCCGGCCAGGCGCTCGCTCTCGACTACATGGAGCTTGAGCAGCAGCGGCAGATGACCATCAAGGCCGCCAACGTCACGCTGTACTACGAGAAGGACGGGAAGCCGTATGTCATCAACCTGATCGACACCCCCGGCCACATCGACTTCACTGGAAAGGTGACTCGGTCTCTCCGGGCAGTGGACGGCGCGATCGTTGTAGTAGACGCAGTGGAAGGCATCATGACGCAGACCGAGACGGTGACCCGCCAGGCGCTGGAAGAGAGGGTGCGTCCTGTGGTGTACATCAACAAGATAGACCGGCTGATCAAGGAACTGCGCTTAACGCCGGAGAAGATGCAGGAGTGGCTCTTCGGCATCGTGAGGGACTTCAACGGCCTCGTCGAGACCTACGCCGAGCCGGAGTACAAGCAGAAGTGGAAGGTGTCTGTCCAGGATGCACAGGTCGCCTTCGGTTCGTCCAAGGACAAGTGGGGCTTCAACTTCGACATGGCGAAGGCCGCCGGGATGTCGTTCAAGGACATCATCAACGCCTACGCCAGTTCGACTCCTGAAGAACTCGGGAAGAAGCTCCCGCTTCATGAAGCACTGCTAGGCATGGTCGTCCGGCACCACCCCCCGCCGCACGTGGCGCAGGCGTACCGCATCCCGAAGATCTGGCCGCAGGGCGACCTGACCAGCGACGTCGGAAAGGCGCTGCTCGCCTGCGACGAGAACGGCCCGACCGTCATGATGGTCACCAACGTGGTGGTGGACCCAGCTGCGGGCCTGGTGGCCACGGGGAGGCTCTTCTCAGGGAGCGTGTCCAACGGCGACCAAATCTACCTCCTCAACTCGAAGAGAGAGGGGAAGATACAGTCCGTCCAGATATTCATGGGCTTCCAGAGGGAGATAGTCGATTCGCTGCCGGCGGGCAACATCCCGGCGCTGTTGGGGCTCGACATCAGGTCTGGCGAGACCATCTCCAACCTGAAGGGGGTGGCGACCTTCGAGTCGATCCACTATGTGAGCGAGCCGGTGGTCACGGTAGCAGTCGAGGCGAAGCACCCCAGGGACCTCCCGAAGCTGGTCGAGGTCATGCGCAGGCTGAACATCGAGGACCCGAACCTCGTCATCACGATAAACCAAGAGTCGGGCGAGACGCTCATGGCTGGGATGGGAGTGCTCCACCTCGAGATCGCCACCACCCAGATCCAGCAGGCCGGGCTCGAGATCGTGACGTCGCCGCCCATCATCAACTACAGGGAGACGATACGGGCGCGGGCTGGACCTATAATGGCCCGGTCGCCCAACAGGCACAACAAGATCTTCATCGAAGTTGAGCCCCTCGAACCAGACGTCATCGAGTTGGTCCGCAACGGGACGATCACCGAGAACGTGGAGAAGAAGGCTGTCATCAAGATGCTACGTGACCACGGCTGGGACCCTGACCAGGCCCGGAACTTCCAGGCGATCGACGAAAGGGGGAACGTCCTCACTGAGGTCACCAAGGGAGTTCAGTTCCTGCAGGAGTCCATGGACTCGATCCGTGCTGGGTTCGACGACATAATGAAGAACGGTCCGCTGGCATACGAGTTCACCCGCGGTGTCAAAGTGGCGCTCACCAACTTCGTCCCCCACGAAGACCCTGCGCACAGGACGTACGCCCAGCTGATGCCCGCTTCGAGGCGCGCCATCCTCGGGGCAATGCTCTCGGCAAACCCCACGCTGCTCGAGCCTATCCTCGGGATAGAGGTGAAGGGGCCGTCCGATCTCATCGGCGCGGTCACCGGGGTGATCAGCGCGAAGAGGGGGAAGCTCGTCAAGATCGACCAGAAGGAGGTCATGACTGTAGTGGAAGGGGAGATTCCGGCTTCGGAGACCTTCGACCTGAGCGAGAAGATGAGAGGGGCGACCGCCGGCAAGGCGGTGTGGAACACCCACTTCAAGACGTGGCAGGCCGTGCCTCAGAACATGCTCTGGGGCTTGGTCACTGAGATAAGGAAGCGCAAAGGGCTCCCGCCCGATCCTCCGAAGGCCGAAGAGTTCATCGACAAAGAGTAAAGGGCGTTCCGTCCGCATTCACGTCTCCTCACTGTTGCCGGGGCCGCGTCGGCGGGCGGATGTCAATCATCCATTTAAGCCGGTCCGCGGGAGCCTTAGCTCGGCAACGGGTCCTTGGAGATAATTTCCTACGACCTCAATCTGGATGTCGACTTTCGGAAGGCTTTCGTCAGAGCCCACCAGGCGATAACCGTCAAGGGAGCCGGCAAGCCTTTCGCCCTGGACTGTTCGTCCATAAAGATCGGCTCTGTGAAGGTGAACGGGAAGCCGTCGGCTTTCAGGCAAGACGAGAAGCGCGCTAAACTCTTCGTGAGCGGTGTCGGAAAGCCCAAGTCCGTCATCGAAATCGACTACACCAAGCAGGTATCCGACGACGTCATCTTCGGGCTATACAAGTCGAAGTACGGCAAGGACTACATCCTTTCCACCGACTTGGAGCCGTCGGAAGCCAGGACCGTATTTCCCTGCGTCGACGAGCCTGCTTACAAGGCGGTCTTCAGGGTACAGATTACAACAGATACGGGGCAGAAAGTGATCTTCAACACCCCCGCGACCCGCGTTGAGGACGTCGGCGGGGGGAGGACGCGCCACGTCTTCCAGGAGACGCCGCGGATGTCCACCTACCTCTTCTTCTTCGCCATCGGCAACATGGAGGAGACGAAAGCCATGGCCGGGAACACCGAAGTGATAACAGCGACGAGGCCGGGTCAGGCTGAAAACTCAGCGCTTGCCCTGAAGATGATCGCAGGCTCGGTCCAGGACTTCTCGAAGTACTACGGAGTCCCGTACCCGCTGAAGAAGCTCCACATGGTCGCTCTCCCGGAGTACCACACGGGGGCGATGGAGAACTGGGGGGCCATCTCATCCAGGGAGAGCTATGCCCTGGTGACCGAGTCGGCTGCGTTCGGCCAGAAGAACAGGGGGGCAATGTCCATGGTCCACGAAGTCGCTCACCAGTGGTTCGGCGACCTGGTGACCATGAAGTGGTGGGACGACCTCTGGCTCAACGAGAGCTTCGCCACGTTCATGGGGTATAAG
>JAKAPN010000129.1 GCA_021822995.1 archaeon | reverse complement strand
CAGAAACTGGATGGTGAACGAGCCCGAAAGCCCTCCCTGAATCAGGTAGTATCCCGGCCCGAAGGTGTAGGGGCTTGCGTAGACCTCTCTCACTAGGAGCGCGATGCCTCCTACAGCCAAGCCCCCAATCAGGTACCTCGTCATGAAGGGAGGCCTGAAGGACTGGAGCATCCTCTGAACTTGACGATACGTTGTCGTAAACGCTACTGCGAGCACCCCTACGAGGACTCCGAGCACGACGGCCAAGACCAGGTCTTCGAGAGTGAACCCGGCTTGGGTAGTGACGAAGCTGAACAACGGGGTCGAGCCTTCGAAAGAAGCAAAAGTGACATAAGACGCGACCCCCGAGATTATGGACGGTAGGAAGGCCCTCCGCGCAAGATCGTCTTTGTATGGTACCTCGAGGGCGAAGATTATCCCCGTGAGGGGGGCCTTGAAGATGGCTGCGATGCCGGCTGACGCCCCCGTGAGGAGAAGGATCCTGAGGTCGTCGTGAGTCAACTTCAGCCTCTGGGACAGATGCCTCCAGACCCAAGAACCCACGACGCCCCCCACCCCGATGCTCGGGCCCTCGAGCCCGGCAGACCCACCGAAGCCGATGGTGAGGATTGCCGCCAGAAATTCAGTGATTCCCCTCTTGGTATGCACCCCCTCGCCATCTGTGTGGTACTGCTCAAGCAACTCGTCGGTCCCGGTAAGGTTCCGAGGGGTTGCGGATCTCCTCAGGACGAGCCCAGCCGCAACTATTCCGACAAAGGGGAGGAGGAATGCGGCCGCGGGGCTCGAGTTGTAAGCGCTGGTCACGTAGCCCGTGAACCCACCCCCGCCTGAGTCGTTGCCCAGCAGCAGGACCCGTACCACTACGTCCAGGATGACGGTAATCAGGCCTGTGACAACGCCCACCATCCCTGCGAGCAGGATCCACTTGCGGCTGTATTCGCGGAAGTGACCCGAGGTGTCGGGGTTGAGCCGAGAAAAGAAACCCGAGTATTTCCGAGACAACGGTCGGCTTTGCGCGACTACGAGCTCGATTTGAACTTTCAAACCGTTCTCTTGGTAGAAATATCAGGAGCCATCCTAGCTGTAAGACGCATTGAGTTTCCTTCGACAGACCATGCCGATGGACGGCGTGGTTGGTCGGAAGCACCTCGCGTTTGCAATACTTCTGGCGTCTTGTGCTGACGGTACGCCGGCCCGCCGATGGCCTTGGGTCGTGCCGTCGACTGATGGATGGGTCCGTAGCATCCTATTGAGTTAGTATCAACAGTCTGCCGCTAGGTTCCGGCGCTAGTCTTCCAGACATCAGAGTATCCCCAAGTGGAAGACGAAATCGTGCCCGCGACCACGTTCGAGTAGGGAGGGGTGGTGGTTGACACGCAGCAGTCGTCTTGGATATACCATCCATTCGAATAGTAGTTGTACCCATTATAACAGTGGCTTGGTCCGCATGCGTCGAGTGTGTCGAACGTTGTCCTCCCGAAAGTGGGTAGGTAGCCGACACCGCTCGCGGAGTTATCTTCGCCCATGTACTCGACGTAATACGGCGTACCTCCGGGAACAGTATTCGAACTGGCACTGCAGGTCTGACTGTTATTCTTATTGTCAAGGGATACAGTGTAGGTCCCTGAAGAGTACGTCACGCTTCCAAAGAGGCGGTCTCCGACTGCTGGGCTCGGATTCCAATTGCAATTCACGACGGCTCCTGGAAGAAACTCATACCAGGATTCATAGGCAGACGTACACGAGTGATTTGCGCATGTGACGCCCGCGAGGAACCCCGTCTGGGCTATGCATCCGCTTGGGCAATATGTCTTGTTTCCACCGCCGGCATACGGGCTGAGGCCATCCCATCCGCTCCAATAACATCCGTTCAACGTGCAGTTGGTCCAGGATCCGGTCACCTGAGTGACGTTGAAGTATCCCCCTATCGAGTTCATCAGATTCGCCCTTTGGCTAGGCCCTATGTAGAACTCGTATCCTGCCCAGTTGCCGCTGTCGACAGCGGTGCCCGCCTTCGGCAATTGGTCAGCCAAGATTGTCCGTATCACTGTTGTCACAAGCGGGTCTTCTACTAGTGTAAGCTGCCTTGCCGTCCCGTTCGGCAGCGTAAGGTCATAGACCACACCAACGCTGTTTGCGTTTAACACACAATTCTCACCATAAGTCGCAGAAACGTAGACGCTGTTGAACTGGACTAATGACCCTGAAGTTGCCTGACCAAACTGTGTCGACGATGTCGCGAGGGACTCGGCTTTTGTTTGGTTGATAGATTGCGCCAGCGCGTCGCTCTGCTGGGTTATCGCGTCGAGCTGCATTGAGTTGGGCCGGCTCCAGCGGCGAATGCGCCGCCAACTGTCGATAAGGCGATCAAGACAGTCAGGATGAACGGAGCGCCCCTGAACAAACTCTCGCTGGTTTAGGTCGTGATTCGATATTTACGGGTTGTTTTCAGAGATTCTAGATTCTGCATTTGTGGATTAGCCTAGAGGAGAATGGGCTTCTGGACTGTCACAAGAAGAAAACCAGAGAAGACTTGGGCATTCACCGTTTCGTTAAGGACGATGGTGTATGTCCCTAATGGCGCCTGGGCAGTGGCGTTGACCCTAATGAAGAAGTAGAACGGTTGATTAGGATCGAGGTAGAAAGATGACGCCTGCGACGAGACCTGAAGCCAGTTTGGGAGCTTGGTGACGGTACCGTTTTCTAGCATTCCAGTCACGTTGACCGAAACATGGAGCGGCAGACGGCTCTGACCGACGGGTGGGGAATAGACCATACCGACCGTGTCTTCGCCAGTTTGATTCTGGTAGACCGCAAACTGGAGATTGTCGAACTTGCCCGGGCCACTTAGCACCGAAACGGGGGACCCTAATGCAATCGGGAGATAGGTCTCGCCTCTCATGCCGTTAGAGCCGAACCCGTTGACGAACAGCCCTGCGGAAAGGTTGGAGGAGTCGGACACGGCTCCGGCCATGAACATAGTGGTGTTCACGCCACCGGGGCCCACACCCGAAAGGGAAGCAGGATCGAATGCAATCCAGACCCCACCGTTGATAGATGTGGCGTTCAACACGACGTTTGTGGTAGTATTCGAGTAGACCGTCACTGGCCACTCCTCGAATCCGTCTTGTACCGTTTTTTGACTCGGTTCATTCAGGTAGAGATTGCGAATCACAGGCGTTCCGAAGCTGAACCTGATGCCGTCCTGAACAACGGAGGCGTCTTGAATGACCAACCTGATAGCTCCGGCGGCACTTCGTTCCGAGGGCGGGAAGACGAGGATGTATAGCCCTGGAGTTGGCGCTCTGACTGCTCCAGTGAATTCCTCGACGAGGGTCTGATTGACAAGGACCTTGCCTGAAGAAGCATACGTTGCCAGGGTTTGGCTTGGTGTTCCCGTTTGGTTGACATAGTAGACCAGAAACCCTACATTGAAGTATCCTTGAACACCTGCCTGATAATGGGCACTGTCAATGGAGTACTGGAGGCTTGTGCTCTGGTTGACTTGGACGCCGAAGTATTGTGTATGAAACGCGTAGGTGCTTTGGAAGTCCGTCGGACTCCAAGTCGTCATGTTGAAGACCTGAATCTCCCCCTCCTTGGAAATTGAAGAGGAGCACGTTGTGGCTCCGGTTGAATTCAGAAGAGCACAATCTTCATGATACAATGGAGGTTCTATGGGGGCTTGGGCTGAAGTAGTGCTCGAAGTTTTTTGCGTCGTCTGACTGGTAGTCGGAGTAGCGGGAAAGGCGATGGTCCCAAGTACCACGATTGAGACGACGGCGACTGCAGCAATCACCCCTGCGAGGACCACGCTCGGGGACGCGCCGGACATTTTCATGGATTGTGATTTGTAGGGAGGTCTAGTTATAGCTACTTTTTAGCAACGCCGAGAGGTTCGAATTCAAGATTTAGCAATATAAGGGAAAGCACCATTGTATGACCCTCCCATGTCTGAAAGCGATCTCCACGGCACAACGCTGAGAGTCTATTGGTTCATGCTCAAATCTGGACACCCTTTGCGCCTGTCAGATATCCAAAAGAACCTCCGGCTAAGTTCGCCGTCCTTGGCACAATACCACATTAAGAAACTACAGGAGATGGGCTTGGTCGATGAAAAGCAAGAAGGATACTACGTCGAGAAGGTCGTCGTCCGGAGCTTCTTCAAAGTCCGGAGCGTGATACTTCCATTCCAAGCTTTCTTTGTAGAT
>JAKAPN010000128.1 GCA_021822995.1 archaeon | reverse complement strand
TTATCCCTTCGAACCTGTCCTTCGCCCCGGTTCTCCCGGCGAACCTGTCGGACACAGATTTCTGATCGTCCGCTAGGAAGTTGACGGCGTATGCTTCGGCTGCGGCCAGGGCGTCGTGCAGTGCAGACCCCTTGGCTATCGAGACCAAGACCAACGGCGGGTCGAGCGACACGCTTGTGAACGAGCTCACAGTCAGTCCCTTGAGCCCGCCGGAGTCGGTGGTCACGACGGTAACTCCCTGAGGGTAGACCCTCATCGCCTGCTTCAGACCGGTCTGGATCTCGCTGTCCATCGAACCTGCTCCTGCCATCGGTTTGCGGAGGTTGAGTTGTTTAAAACGTTCGCCGGCGGAGTCGGGGGAGAGGACGTTGAGCCAGCCAAAACCCCGGCGGAGGAGCATCCCGAGGTCGTTCTGGAAGAGGGCGGTGTACTCGTTCTTGCTGATCGTTGCCATCGAGCTGGCCGGGACGGTCGCCATGCACCTTATCGAGGGGTGGAGCTACCTGGATTCGTTCTATTTCACCAGCTTCATTGCAACGGGGCAGGGCCCGCCGGCGAACCTGGTCATCAACGACGCCGCGGGGAAGATATTCGCCTCGGTCCTCGCTTTCATCTCCGTGGGGACGGTGATCACTGCGCTGCTTTTCCTCTTCGGGCCCTTCCTGGGGAGGGTGATCAGGGCGGGTGAAGAGAAGGTCGAGCAGATAGAGGAGGAGTTCGAGCGGGGAAAAGGGGCTGAACGGCTCTAAGCTTCGTGCTTTTCATCTGCCCCGACGAGCTCTGAAATCCGCTTCGCGAGCTCCTTGAGCGTCCCTTCGTGAGGCTTGAGCTCGCCCGGGTCGGTGCCCTTCAGGTCTTCCATGTATGAAACGAAGCTGTTCATCTGGGTGACCATGTCCCCGGTGGTCCGCGGCCAGTGCGGTCGATGATGGGGAGGGCCCTCGAACTGGGACTTCCCACGGTCGGTGAGCTCGTACTTCCCATCCTCCCGCTTCTTCACCAGCCCCTGGTCGCTCATCTCTTTCAGCAGAGGGTAGATCGAGCCGGGCGTAGGGCGCCACCATCCGCGCGTTATCGACTCCACGCCGTCCATCAGCTCAACGCCGTTCTTGGGCGACGACGAGAGGAGATAGACGACCATGTTGGGGAGCCCCCTCTTGTTCCGCATGGCGAACCTGAACGGCCACACAGCCACCGCTCCGCAAGAGAGCCTTATAGGAATATATGAATCGCGTATTGGAATAACTATATCCTTAAGTAATCCTCCCTGCGAGGCGTCTCAGGAGGCGAAAACAAACGCAGTCCACTTACGACGACGGGCACATGCACGCGAGACACGTCTTCGCGTGGGTGGTCGTCGCCCTCGCCACGCTGGCGGTCATTGCCTTCCTTGCGACCATGATCTTCCACCCCTATGCGTACGGGATGCCTATGGGGTACTACGGCTACCAGTACTTCGGATGGGGCTTCTTCCCGTTCGGGTTCGTCCTGTTCTTCATCTTCATCTTCTTCATCTTCAGGTTCGCTTTCTGGGGATGGGGCGGAGGATGGAGACGCGGATACTACAGGTACGGCTACGGTGACTCGAAAGAGATCCTGCGCCAGCGGTACGCCAGAGGCGAGATAACGAAAGACCAGTTCGACCAGATGATGAGAGACCTGGAGCAGCATTAGCTCCCGGCCTCGCCCCTTTTCTCATTCACCCAACTGATTTAACGAGGCATTACGCCTGCGGTTCCGCGAAAGATGAGCGCGGTCTCAGTCCGCAGAGGGAGGAGGTCCGACTCCCGTCAGTTCGTCGGGCTGCTGGCGGCACTTGCGAAATTCGAGCGGCTGGAGCCTCCGTCGGCAGAAGGGAAGAGGAGGATTCTGGAGGACATCTTCCGCAAGAAGAGGATAAGCCTCTTCGTCGCCGCTGAAGGGAAGAAGCTGATTGGTTACGCCCTCTACTTCTACACATACTCTTCGTTTCTGGCCAAGCCAACGCTATATCTCGAAGACCTCTTCGTGCTGGAAGAGCACAGGAAGAGCGGCGTGGGATTCTCGCTCTTCCGGCGGTGCGTGGACGAAGCGCTGAAGGAAGGGTGCGGCCGCATGGAGTGGTCGGTCCTGGCGTGGAACGAGAAGGCGCTCAGATTCTACGAGCGGCTGGGGGCGAGGAAGCTCTCCGAATGGTACGTGTACAGGCTCGACGAGCATGCCCTCTCAAGAGTGCCGAAGAAGGCGGCCTGACCGACGCGCTCCCGGGAGTCTCCGCGCACGGCTCAGTTTCCATGTTAGTGTAAATTTCCCCTGCCTCCACAAATATATCCCCGCGGTCAAGGCTTGACATGGAAGTCGGGTCACAGATGGAATCGGTCATGCTCTTCCAAGAAGCCCGGGGCGGGGACAAGTTCCTCCTCGGGGGCAAGGGATTCGGTCTGGTTGAGATGACCGCGCTGGGGCTCCCGGTGCCGCCGGGATTCGTCATCACTACTAAGGTCTGTAAGGAGTTCTATGCTGCCGGAGAGAGGGTCCCGGACAGCCTGTTCGTCCAGGTCCGCGCGAAGATAGTCGAGGTGGAAAAGCAGACAGGCAAGAAGTTCGGCGGGGAGGACAGGCCGCTCCTGTTCTCGGTGAGGTCTGGCGCGCCCTTCTCGATGCCCGGGATGATGGACACGATTCTGAACCTAGGCCTCAACGACAGGACGACCGTGCGCATCGCTGAGATGACCCGCAACGAGAAGTTCGCTTACGACTCGTACAGGCGCCTGATCCAGATGTTCGGGAAGATCGCGCTGGGCGTGGACGGGGATTCGTTCGAGAAGGTACTGGAGGAGAAGAGGCAGAGGGCAGGCGTGAGGATGGACATCGATCTCTCGCCAGATGAGCTCAGGGACGCCGTGGAGCAGTTCAAGGGGATAGTGAAAGAGAAGACAGGCAGGGAGTTCCCCCAAGACCCCTATGTCCAGCTGGAGCTTGCGATCCAGGCGGTCCTGAAGTCATGGAACAACGACCGGGCGAAGGAGTACCGGAAATACTACAAGATCAGCGAGTCCCTCGGGACGGCCGTGAACATCCAGTCCATGGTCTTCGGAAACTTCGGCGAGACGTCGGGGTCCGGGGTCGGGTTCACTCGCAACCCTTCCACGGGCGAAAACCGGCTCTTTGGCGAATACCTCCCGAACTCTCAGGGTGAGGACGTGGTCGCGGGCGTCAGGACTCCCATCGGGATCGAGAAGATGGACCCGAAGACGAGATCCAGGCTCGAGGATGTCGCGAAGAGCCTCGAGGCCCATTTCAAGGACATGCAGGACTTCGAATTCACAGTCGAAGACGGAAAGCTGTACACGTTGCAGACTAGGAACGGGAAGAGGACCGCCCAGGCAGCGGTGAAGATCGCGGTCGACATGGCCAGGGAAGGGCTCATCTCGACGGAGGAGTCGGTTTCAAGGGTCGAGCCCGAGGCGCTCGAATCCCTGCTCCACAGGACGCTCGACCCCGCTGCCAAAGACAAGCCCATCGCAAAGGGGCTGGACGCCTCGCCCGGGGCAGCGTCCGGTGAGGTGGTGTTTGACACGGACGAGGCGGCTGACCTAGGGGCGAAGAAGAAGGTCATCCTTGTCAGGCCCGAGACCACTCCCGAGGACATCAAGGGGATGATCGCCGCCCAGGGGGTCCTGACCATGAGGGGAGGGATGACTTCGCACGCCGCCGTGGTCGCAAGAGGGATGGGTAAGCCCGCCGTGGTGGGGTGCAGCGAGATCCAGGTAGACATGGAGGGTGGGTTCTTCACGATGGACTCGGGAGATGTGGTGAAGAAGGGGGAAGTGGTGACCATCGACGGCACGACCGGAAACATCTACCGGGGCGAAGTGAAGATGGTGGAGCCGGAGCCGTCCCCCGAGCTCAACGCGCTGCTGAAATCTGCTGACGAGGTCAGGAAGCTCGGGGTATGGGCGAACGCGGACACCCCAGACGGCGCGAGGAAGGCGAAGGAGTTCGGGGCAGAGGGGGTCGGGCTGTGCAGGACGGAGAGGATGTTCAACGCGCCAAACAGGCTCCCGATAGTCAGAGACATGATCATGAGCAGGGACGCCGAGACGAGGAAGAAGCACCTCTACAGGCTGTTCCCGTTCCAGCTCTCGGACTTCAAGGGGATCTTCGAGGCGATGGAGGGCCGGCCGGTGGTGGTGAGGCTCCTCGACCTCCCGCTGCACGAGTTCCTCCCTCCGCTTGAAGAACTGATTTCTGAGCTGCAGGCGATGAA